>JANYAB010000712.1 GCA_025355225.1 Bacteroidota bacterium | reverse complement strand
GATCTTATAGGTTTCAGGAAAGAATTTAAAGGCAATACTGAATATTTCTGTGAGACAAAAAATAAAACTAAAACCTCTCATTTTATTGAAAAGGAATTTATAAATAACCCCATATTTGATGAACCTGTTTACTTATGGGAGATAATAGAAAGCTTAAAAGGTATTGGTAAACAATATTCAAGCAAAGATTTATCACAAATCTTGCATTACTTTGTAACAAAAAATAAACTCCTTAGTGAAAAACGTCCGTTAAAGCTAAAAAGTGGGGGCTTTGGTACCAGGATGGTAGATGTATTTTTTAAAAAGAAATAAGGGCATATTCCGCACACTATTTCGCCACCTTAAAAACGAATTGGGGTGCGATACTTTTTCAGAAAATTTGTGCATAATTATTATGGTTGATTTATCAAAAAGACACCATTTTAATTTAACTAATAGTTATATGCAATGCCGATTTTTAGTTGGTTACAACAACAAATTTTCGGCTGCCCGATGGACTTATAGGTAGTAATTACCCTCTGCGATTATGGCGCTTTGCGCCATAATCGTATTGGCTACCATAAAGTTTTTACGTTTTTGGCTGTTTTCCGTTTTGCACTTTTTCGGTGCCATAAAGAACGTTCGTTAGGGTAAAGATAAGCGTTAGTTTTTCATTTGCAAGGCCGTGTGTTGGGTTGTTTTTCCGGCTGGCGGCTGTGTTGGTTGATCATCTGTCACAGCAAAGGTAGCCTCCGAAGCCAGGGCAGTAAAGGGACTTTCGCGGCATAAACCCGCAAGCCTTTCACCCACAAGGCCATTTATTCCACGTTCCCTTGACAGCCCCGTCTTCTCCCGCTCTTGGTTGCTTAACCGGCCGATAACCTGAACCCCTGATGATTAGGAAAGGTTGAACGGATGATGTTTGTTGAGCGCATCTTTCAGGTCTTCAAGATTATTGGTTTTATATCGCTCGGTGCTGCTGATATAGCGGTGCCCCGCCATATATTGAACCGTTCGCAGGTTCTTTTCTTTTAGCCATTCCGTTATCACGCTTTGCCTGATCTGCATCCCGTGTTTATACTTCGGGTTTATCTTCCGCAAAGCGTAGTTGAGGTGCAGGATGCTATTTTTCATGGTTTCCTGCCCGTTCATATTGACAAAAAGCCGGTGTATATCTTCCACCGCTTTGTATTTGTCCGGCTTCCTGCCGGAACGCTCGGCCATACGTTCAGCGAGTATTTTAGGACGTACTATAAGTGTATATTCCTGCAAGTCTAAGATTTGATGGGGCTGCAAACCAAGTTCCCGGCTATTCAATTTGCCGGTGGGCGGGATATGTATTTTGCCCTCCCTCAATTTCAGGTGTTCAGGGCGTAGGGTTTCCAGTTCGTCCCTCGTCAATGCCTGGTAAACCAGTAAGCCTATAATCACTTTATTGCGGTGGGTTCGTTCGTCTTTTACAGGGTAGCTTTCATAAAGCACTTCCAGTTCGGACAACGTTAACAGGTCATGGGGAATGTGCCTGATCGTACCTTTCAGAATGATACCGGCTGCGGGATTATAACCTGCCTGTCCCGCCTGTTGCAGGTAGTTGAAGTAATACCTTACGGCAAGCATCACCTGGTTGATCAGACGGATGCTATGGCCGTTTTGTTTAAGCTGATCGGCAAACTCTAATACATCTGCATGAGTAACCTGTTCAACTGCAAGGCTTTCTTTCTCTGCCCATTCCAGGAATATGCCTGCATAGTTTTTATGCTGACGGATATACCCTTTACCATAATGTTCCTGTTTCAAATAAGCTTTGAAAGGCTCTAAAGCTGCCAGTATAGCGGGGGCAAACTTATATTTGTTCATGCTTTAAGTGGGTGTAGATCTGTGTGCTTTCCATGCTGCTATGCCCTAAAAAGCGTTGGATCTGTTCTAAAGCCATTCCTGAATGCAGCAAATGGCTCGCAATGCTGTGGCGCAGCGTATGCAGGCCTGCGGGCTTTTTTATCTTCGCTATGCCCTTTAACTTTTGCAGCCGTTCATAGGCCATGTGGCCGCTTAAACGTGTGCCGTTTACGTTCAATAATAGAGCATCTTCCTTTTTATCCGTTGCCAAAAGTGGGCGGCCATACAGAATATAGTTCTCCAAATCGGCTTTTCCTGTACCGGCAAGCGGTACGTAACGTTCTTTGTAACCCTTGCCTTTGCGCACGTAAACCAGTTCCTTATCTAACAGGATGTCTTTAACATTGATATTGGCACCCTCGTTTTTACGCAGGCCGCAACCATAGTACAAAGCCAGTATAGCTTTATCCCGCAAGCCCAAGGTATCATCTTTTACAGCTTCATATAAGCTGCTGATCTCGGCAAGGTTAAGAATACATTTCACGTTGGTGCTTTTGCCTTTGATGCGCTGTTTTACCGTAAAGCTTTCCTGCCCGCTCTCCGTCAGGTAACGGCTAAACTTGCGGATCACCTGCAAGTGCTTACGGATATAGTTAAGACTGATCGCACCGGCTGCCGTTTTGCTTGGCCGCTCGTGCAGGTGTTCCATGTACTTTTTCAAATGCTCCTGCTGTATATCATGTGGGCGGTGGCAATTGTTATCTTGCAGATAGATCAGGAACTCGGTTAGGATTTTAGGCATATCGCGCGGGCTGCTTGGTTCAAAGTTGAGGATGCGCAGCCATTGGCTAAAGCCTGCCTGCAGGCGGATATAGAGCGGATTATAAAGGGTGCCTTGCATTTTCTGTTACTCGGGGGTTACTGCATCCTTTGCACTGATTTTCTGCATTTTATGTAACCCATTAAGGCTTTGGGTTACCGGTGGGATACGGGTTACTAACTGGATGTTTTCAAGGATGGATTTAACCATACTTTGCGCATCGTTCGCTAAGTTTTCGAGGTCGTTCCAGCTTTGTATTTTATACTCAAAGCCCTTATAACGACTTCCTTTGGCGATTTTGATATAGCCCATCCGTTCCAGTTCAAACAGGTAGCGGCCTATGCTGCTCGGGCTTAACCGGAATGCGGCACGTACTGCCTTGCTATAGAAAGTTTCGGTGTCCTGTTCTTTCAGGTAGGTTTTAAGCTTTTCAAAGAATGAACGGCAGGCATCGTTTAACTCGTCGCTCTTTTTAAGTAAGGTGGTTTCCAGTAAGCTAAAAGCGGCCTGTATGTCCTCTATGGTAGTTTCAATATACTGCTCTCCGGTATCCTCGTCCGTTTTCAGTTCCCTTTGGTACTGGTGGTAGTAGGTAATGGTTTCCGTGAATAACAGCAATAAAAGCATGGTGCGCCGTGGCTTAAAAACAGCTTCCGGCAATTGCAGGTAAGGTGCGTAAGGGTTTTTAACGCTGACAGGTTTTAACATGCGCTGCACGTTCTTCAAAGCTTCCCGTACTTTCTTTTCTTCATACCGGTCAATCAGCCCGGCACTCATTTTACGCTGGTAGTCCATGATCTTTACGTCCTGCTCCGGGCTGTTATCCATATAAAGCAGGATGCAGCGGTTCGCATTGTCTTCATACATCTGCTCCCTCGTGGTGCAGCCACTGATACAAACCGGCCCCTCTACTTGCAGGGTGATGGTTTTGGGGTTGCCCTTGCTGTCTTTCAGGGTTACCGTTTTGCTGATCTTGCGCTTGCTTTGCAATTCCCTGATCGGGTACAGCACATCTTCTGCGCCGTCCATATCTTCAAGTAACAACAGCTTATATTTCAGTTCATCCTTGCCGAAGTAATAAAAAGCGTTTACGCTTAGCGTGGTGATTTCCAGTTTATCTTCTTCGGGTATCAGTTCGCCTACTTTTTCCTGTAACCAGGTCTTACCTGTGCCGCTTGCGCCCAGGCATAACAGGTGTAAAGGGGTTTCACGGGTTCTTGATGTGTAAATAAGATAAGCGATCAGGGCGTTGGTTTCTTCGCCTACGATACCGCTTTGGCCGATGGCCTGCCTGGTTCTGTCTAATAGGTTGGGGCTTTTTAAGTAAGCCATGGCCGCTTTGCGCTCGGCTTCGGTAAGCTGTTTCTTTTCCGGCTGTTTGGGCTTCATGGCCTCCAAACGTTCTGAACGGTAGCTTTCCAATGCAGTTGTAAGCTGCGTTATGGCCGTGCTGATCTCACGGGTGCCCATGTCCAGTGCATCGGCTGATTTCTCGATCAGTTGTTCGGTTTGGATGCTGTTGTAAAGGTCTAAGCTATGGCGAAAGACGTTTAGCTTATCATCCGTGTTTACCAGTTTAAGCGTCACCTTTAAACGGTCAAAGCCGGTCAGCTTGATACCACCGAGTACGGTAATGTGCAGCTTGCCGTCAAGATAAAGCAGTAGTTCAGGGTTATCCGTGATAAGCTTAGTGGATTTTTGCATCCTTTGAGAAAAGATTTATTATACTCAATAAGATACAAATATATTTTATAAAAGATTAATACAAAACATAATTTACTATTATTAAGCTTTTTTATTCTTTATAGTGCCTTTTAAGGCATGGAGTTTGAATTTTATTGTACTGTTTAAGGTATGTATATTTGTAAGTACAGCAAGATGATCATGAGCACATTTGGTAAGAGATTAAGGGAATGCAGGGAAGCTAAAAAGCTTTCACAGCAGGATCTTGCTAAGCTGCTAAAAACTTCTTATAGCGTTATCGGTAAGTATGAGCGTGATGAAATGAAGCCATCTATTGAAGTAGCTCGTAACATAGCCAAATACATTGGTACTACTTTGGGTTACCTATCGGGTGAAACTGATGATATGGACTTATTTAAAGACCCGGCCATGCTTAAACGGCTAAACGAACTTAACTCACTTTCCGACCCTGACAGAGATGGTATTTTATATGCTCTCGATGGCTTGCTTAGGGATGCTAAAGCCCGTAAAACTTACGCGCTTTAACCAAAAAAGCCCCGGTTAAGGGACTTTACTTTTTACATTATCTTATTTTTTTCTTCGGTTTTTCGGCTATCTTTTTAGCCTTTACACTATCGGCGAATGTGTATGGGTTATTTTGTTTAGGATCTCTACGCATAAGATGGTATTTGCGGTGGACACTATCCCGGTGGGCGCTATCTCTTTGAGCCGCCGTTTGTGCTCCGGCTGTAAAAGCCAGGCTTAATAATGTTAGCAGGATTAGGCTTTTCATCGGTTTTATTTTTTTACATAATAACGAAGCCCAGCGCCCGGCCAGGCTTCGTTATTATTTATAAATTATTCTATGCAGATAAACTATCTTATTAGGGTTTTTATCTCTATCAATGTTATAATAGATTATTCTCCGCTTTTCATCAATTCCTCTTATTAAACCCGTGTTCGAGTTGATTTTAATATGCTGATTGTCAATTAGCCATGCATTAATAAAATGACTAAAACCGTAATCATCTAAGAAATGCTTGATTTTGGCCATGTTTTTCTTTGGCCAATCTTCATAACCCATTTCGCTCCAAAGCATAGCATGATTTAACTCGCCATTTTCATCAAAGAATTCTCTTGTTTTAATCAAGTACTTCTTATTTTGAAACTCAAAAACACTGTCGCTATTCAAAACAACATAGCCCTTGTTTATTAACATTGCTTCAGTCCTTTCTACTACCTGTATTTTTTTATTGCTCAGATTGTAATTGGCCATGAAGCTAATTACAAATAATAAGATCATATTTCTCATTGCCCTACAGTTTTATCACCTGGTTTGCTGGCCCCTCGTCTCTGAACTACAACATCAATTCGTCCAGGGTCAGTTTGACTTTTATTAGCTTGATTAATAGCAGTGTTTATCACATTTCCAGTCATCGTATTAGAGGTATTACTTGGAGAGTTGCCGGGGTTTACAATGCCAAAACAAGCCTGTGATCCGGCAACGCTCGACCCTGCTCCATTTGTGAAATTTCCGCCAACATGAACCTCAACTCCAGTAGCAGTGTTTGGATTCTTAGCGACTCCTATATCTACAGCAGCTTGTCTATTCGTTGAGGGCAATGTGGTGCTTCCATCTTGGCTAAGTTTCAAAGCAGGGTTACCAGAGCCATTAGGAACTCCACCAGGTACTGGTGTTGCCTGATAAGTATTTGAGCTTCCCTTTGCAGGTTCGAAACCTATATTACTGGCAGTTTCTGGACCATACCCCTTTCCTCCATTTGTTTCGTTTGAATTAGCAGGCGTTACAACATATGCATCCCGTGTTACACCAAATGAAACATGAACACTGGGATCTTCAGTATCGGTTAAAGTAGCTCTATAGACGTTTACATTTGTCACAGGTACTGAATTACCGTTTGAACTGGAATAACCCAATACTCTTTGTTGAGTTTGACCGATTACCTCATTTGTTATAGTTATAACCGGATAAAGTTCCATTCCATCGGGATCAATGTTTCTGATCGGATTATCTTCAACATAATTATAAGGTGACCACCTTCTCGACTTCTCAGCCAATGGATCAATGGTATTCCATCTCGCAATTACCGGATCATAGAAACGAGCGCCATAATCTTATTGGCTACCATCAATGCATTTTATAACTTGCCAAATCCGTATATAAATTACGGAACGAACTACGCAATCCGATGGTGAGCATCGCTGTTCTATCGGTAAACTGGCTGTTTTGCTCCTGCCTGAATATTCCGCCGAGTTCAATCCTAAGGTTGTATTTGGGGTTGAGCATATAAGCGATCTTACCCTCAAAATAATACAAATCTGTAGTTAACCCCTGCCCGGTATAGTTGCCGAACAGCCTTGCAGGAGAAGTATATATTTTAAAAATATCCTTACCGTAATTCAGACCGTTAATATCCAAACCGTAATGGCCGTAATCGGCTTCTCCCGAAAAATCAAATCTATTGTAGGTGTAATTCAACAAACTCACCACTTCGCGAAAGTTAGCGCCCCAGGGATGGGCCAATGGTTCGCCGTTTTCAGAATAATTCTCTATAGCCGATCTTGCTTCATAAGTGTATGGTTT
>JANYAB010000671.1 GCA_025355225.1 Bacteroidota bacterium | reverse complement strand
GTTGGTTTCAGCATTTCGGGCATGCCGGGTGCTCCTTTAGGACCAATGTTGCGGATCACTACCACATCACCTGCTTTTACACGACCACTTTCTATGCCGTGGATCAGTTCAAACTCACCGTCGAATACACGGGCGGGGCCTTCAAAACTGGTGCCTTCCTTGCCGGTGATTTTGGCTACGCTGCCACCTGTGGCTAAATTGCCGTACAGAATTTGCAGGTGGCCGGTTGCCTTAATAGGTTTTTCAACCGGAAGTATAACTTTTTGTGTTTCAAAGCTCAGATCAGGTACATCCGCCAGATTTTCGGCAATAGTTTTGCCGGTAACGGTAAGGCAATCGCCATTGAGCCAGCCCAGTTTTAATAAATACTTCATTACTGCCGGTACGCCGCCCACATTGTGCAGGTCTTCCATCATGTACTTGCCGCTTGGCTTCATATCAGCCAACACGGGTATGCGGTTGCTTATTTCCTGGAAATCATCCTGCGTTAATTTTACGTCGATGCTTTTGGCTATGGCTATCAGGTGCAGTACCGCGTTGGTTGATCCACCTAAAACCATGATGGTCACTATTGCATTTTCAAATGCCGCGCGGGTCATGATGTCGGATGGTTTGATGTCCCGTTCCAACAATACTTTTATAGCTTTGCCGGCTGCCAGGCATTCTGCTTTCTTTTCGTCGCTTAATGCCGGGTTGCTTGAAGAGTAAGGTAAACTCATACCCAGGGCCTCAATAGCTGAAGCCATCGTATTAGCGGTGTAGATACCGCCGCATGCCCCGGCACTCGGACAGGCGTTTTTTACAACGCCCATAAAATCTTCGGGAGTGATGTTACCGGCTATCTTCTGGCCTAAAGCCTCAAACGCCGAAACAATATTCAGGTCTTCTCCTTTATAACGGCCGGGTTTGATGGTTCCGCCATACACCATGATCGACGGGCGGTTAAGCCTGCCCATGGCCATAACGGAACCGGGCATATTTTTATCGCAGCCCGGGAGGGCGATCAATCCATCATAATATTGTGCACCGCAAACTGCCTCAATTGAATCGGCAATCACATCGCGGCTCACCAATGAGTAGCGCATACCCTCAGTTCCCATGCTCATGCCATCGCTTACGCCAATGGTATTGAATATCAGCCCCACCAGGTTTTCGTCCCAAACGCCTTGCTTTACCAGTTTGGCCAGGTCGTTGAGGTGCATATTACAGGTATTGCCATCGTAGCCCATACTCACCACACCCACCTGGGCCTTCTTCATATCCTCGTCGGTAAGGCCGATGCCGTAAAGCATAGCCTGTGCGGCGGGTTGTGTCGGGTCGCTGGTCAGGTGTTTACTATACTTGTTTAATTCTGTATCCTGTTGGGTAGCCGGGGATGTATTCATTTATATTTTGGTAAAAATTATTATCGTTTGGTATTATGGTAATCGGTATTTCCAAGTTAACCACAAGTGTCTCTAACCACAATAGCTAAAAAAAATAATTTTAAATTAGTATTTAATTTGTTTTTATTGTCTAAATTATTACTTTAGTTCTGTAAATATATATTAATTCAGAATTATATTATTATTAAATTATACCAAAGTTAAAAATGGTTTTCGGTATAGATTTTATGCATGCATAGCAATAGTTCATTTTTCTTCCTGAAATGTCGGTTATGGGTAAAAAAAATGTTGTGGCAGGATGGTTAGCCTAACGGGCTGCACCCTCTTTTTGAAAGCAATATCGTGAACTGTGGTGAGTAAATTCCGAACTGCACTTATACGCAGGAAAAGCTGAGAAAAGTACAGAAAATGTTAACTTCACCCGAAAGTATAAATGGACATGAACGATATACAGTTTGAAATATTGCCGGTCATTTTGTTAAAAGAGTATTCCCGGCAAATAAGCAAAACTATCTCCCCAAATTTTAACAAATTAAAGGATAGTGAATTATCGGCAGGTGCATTTAGTTTTTATACTTCTGTATCAGCTGTATTTTCATCTAAAATAGAAGGGGAAGAAATAGAGCTTGATTCCTTTATAAAGTATAAAAAATGGGGCGTAAAATTTCTTCCCGATCATACCCGGAAAATTGACGACTTATATGAAGCCTACCAGTTTGCAAAAAAAACAGTATTGGACGCGTCATCAATCATCCAGGCGCACGTTTTATTAACCAAACATATTTTACAAAAGCCGCAACGCGGAAAAATACGTACCGGAAATATGTTTGTAACGACACCGGACGGAAAAATTGAATATGTTGCGTGTGCACCCGGAATTGTTAAACTGGAAATGGGGAAACTATATAATGATATATCCATATTAATTAGCACAGAATTGAGCGTTGAAGAAACGTTCTTTTTTGCTTCGTTGCTACACCTTGTTTTTGTAAAAATACACCCCTTTGATGATGGTAACGGAAGAACCGCTCGCTTGTTGGAAAAGTGGTTTTTAGCACAAAAATTGGGCCCTAAAGCATGGTTCGTACAATCAGAAAAGTACTATTATACCCGGCACGAAACCTACTACAAAAACATAAGATTGATGGGACTGGAATATGACTTGCTGGATTATTCCCGCGCGGTGCCTTTTTTGTTGATGCTGCCGGAGGCAATGGAATTGAAAAATTAAAGAGAATGTTAACGATTTTGATGACATTATAAATGCAACATGCCTTCTTTATGCAATAGACATGCAAAACATATGCTAAGTTAATCAGCACATGGCCGACCTCATGTGGGTTCCTGAAACAGTTTCAAGATGACGTTTTGCAAAGGCGTCAGTAGACAATTAAAATACCGGCGTAGAATATTTTTTTTTATTTGTAGCGTTTAAGATTCATCTACCGTAATGGTAAAAAACAAAACGGCATGTTCAGATTAATACTCAAGTTAGTTATCGTTATTATTTGTTTGGGCTTAATTTCTGTTAATTGTAAGGAAGATAATGGAAACACCGATCAAAACCAGCGGAATATAACCGACTACGTCAATTCTCCACGTCCCTTAATTGAAAACGGAAAGCTTGTGATAACAACTAACAACGGCACCGTTAAAAGTCTACCGCCATTTTACCTGGCCTATTCAGATTTCCTGCTATCCGGCAGCAACCGGGGCACCCAGTTCCCTGTTAATGCACGTTTAAACGGGAAGCACCAGGCATTCAAACTCCGAACATCCAACTATATCGTACTTGCACATTTAAAGTAAGCTGTAATAGTACGATCAACTGGTGTGAAATCAATGACACCGCGTTGGTATATTTCATCAAGCCGTAAAAAGATCACTGTTACTTAAAGAACCATCGATCATATTTTTTGTGATAGTTTCGATCTTTACTTTATCAGCGCCTCCAATACCTGTGGATGAGCACCAGTTGGTAGATGCCACATTAACAACAGTGCCTGAAGATGGGGTTCTTTTGCAGACCACAAAAGTTCCGATGCCGGGGTTGTTATCAGGGTTTATGCTGAAAGTGTAGGCGATCAGCTCTATCTTGTGGAAATTCAATTTACTATTATCAATTTCAGGAATTTCTGCAGATCCGGGTAGTATCATTTTTTTTACCGGGGCGCCGTCAGTCTCCACTGTGGGCAAATTCAGCAGATCGCCATTCTTCAAGCCAGTCCCTTTCAGAAGTGGGGAGGCATCCTGAACGATCC
>JANYAB010000666.1 GCA_025355225.1 Bacteroidota bacterium | reverse complement strand
AATAATTATTCCATTTGAAGACCATAAAAAGGTATTATGAAAACTATTCATACTATCAATACCTTTCATTTTCAAATTAAAAAAATGTTTAAAAAAATATTAATAGCTAACCGTGGAGAAATCGCCCTTCGTATCATTCGTACCTGCAAGGAGATGGGCATTAAAACCGTAGCTGTATATTCCACAGCCGACAGGGATAGCCTTCATGTGCGTTTTGCCGATGAGGCAGTTTGCATAGGCCCCCCGGCAAGTCGCGATTCCTATTTAAATATCCCAAATATCATATCTGCCGCCGAATTGACCAATGCCGATGCAATACATCCGGGCTATGGCTTTTTGTCGGAAAACGCGAAGTTCTCTGCAATTTGTGCCGAATATGGTATCAAATTTATTGGGGCCACATCAGATCAGATCAATGCTATGGGCGATAAGTCGTCGGCAAAGGCTACCATGAAGAAAGCTGGTGTCCCTACTATTCCCGGTTCCGAAGGCTTGGTTTTGGATGTGAAAGAAGGCATTGTTATAGCTAACAAGATAGGTTACCCGGTAATATTAAAAGCTACTGCAGGCGGTGGTGGGCGCGGCATGCGTTTGGTGTGGAAAGATGAGGAGTTTGAACCGGCCTGGGATTCGGCCCGTGCGGAATCTGCGGCTGCTTTTGGTAATGATGGTATTTATCTTGAAAAATATGTTGAGGACCCGCGCCATATCGAAATACAGGTTGTGGGTGATCAATATGGGAAAGTGTGCCATCTGTCAGAACGCGATTGTTCGATTCAACGCCGTCACCAGAAATTAGTTGAGGAGTCGCCATCACCTTTTATGACAGAAAAACTGCGCAAAAGAATGGGTGAAGCCGCTATAAAAGGTGCAAAAGCGGTAAAATATGAAGGTGCCGGAACTGTTGAATTCCTGGTTGATAAGCATCGGAATTTTTACTTTATGGAAATGAACACCCGTATACAGGTGGAACATCCGGTTACCGAAGAGGTGATTAACTTCGACCTGATAAAAGAACAGATAAAAGTTGCGGCAGGCATACCTATCTCGGGTAAAAACTATGAACCAACCATGCATGCTATTGAGTGCCGTATCAATGCGGAGGACCCGTTTAATAATTTCCGTCCGGCACCTGGTAAAATCACCAATTTCCATTCGCCCGGCGGCCATGGTGTGCGTATTGATACCCATGTATATGCAGGGTATGTGATACCGCCTAATTACGACTCAATGATAGCTAAAGTGATATGCGTGGCCCAAACCCGCGATGAAGCTTTAAGTACCATGGAGCGGGCATTAAGTGAATTTGTGATCGAAGGTGTAAAAACTACTATACCGTTCCATTTAAAATTATTGCAGGATCCTAACTTCAGGGCGGGTAATTTTACTACCAAATTCATGGAAACTTTTGAATATTCCGAATAAAAAAACTGCGATAATAAATTAAATCCTAAATGGCATTTCTGCGATTTATGAATGATGTGCGAGTACGAAAATGAGCAAAACGAGCGATAAAATAATCAACGCGATTAAGGATAAAGGTAAAAGCCTTGAAGGCGAAATGTCCTTTTTTGGGCATTTGGAAGAGTTAAGATGGCACCTCATTCGTTCTGCTTTGGCTATTGTGGTATTTACCATCTTTGCTTTCGCATTTTATACCTGGATTTACGATAATATCATCATGGCGCCCAGCAGGAAGGATTTTTGGACCTTCCGGATGATGTGCGATCTTGGACGACTGCTGAGCAGGGACATGTGCCCAAAGGATATCAATATCAAATTGATCAACACCGAAATGGCCGGTCAGTTTACCCTCATGATCGATTCGTCTTTAATGATCGGTTTAGTGATGGGTATTCCTTACCTGCTTTATGAACTTTGGCGTTTTATCAAACCAGCCCTGCACGAAAAGGAGCGCAAAGCTGCAAGCGGTTTTGTATTCTATGCTTCAGTTTTGTTTATGGCCGGCGTATTATTCGGATATTTTGTAATAACTCCAATCTCTCTTAATTTTCTTGCCGGTTTTACCGTCAGTGCCGCTATTCAAAATCTATTTTCTGTCGATTCTTATATGTCGTCAGTCTCAACATTAACATTGGCCACCGGGTTGGTTTTTGAGTTACCTATTTTGGTTTATATCCTGGCAAATCTCGGCATACTCACCCCCAAGTTCATGCGCGAAACGCGGCGCTATGCTATTGTTATTATTTTAATAGTAGCGGCGGTAGTTACCCCAACCCCTGATATGCTTACTATGACGGTTGTGGCTATTCCGCTATATTTATTGTATGAGCTGAGCATATCGGTAGCGGGCCTTGTGGAAAAGAGACGCAAAGCGAGGAATGAAGAATTAGACGCATCTTAATCTTAACGCTTTCTAACAAAATCTTTACCTTCGTTGCTTAAATTTTATGATAAATTTGAGCAATGAAGGATAATTTAAAAATCGCGATAGGGGCCGACCACGCAGGGTTTGAGTACAAACAGGCGGTAACTAAATGGCTGAATGCCGAAAACCTGAAAGATTTCGGCACTTATTCTCCTGACTCAGTCGACTACCCGGACTTCGCACATCCCGTTGCCTCCGCAGTTGAAGATGGTGATTTTGATTTTGGCATTCTGATTTGCGGCAGTGCCAACGGGGTAGCCATTACGGCCAATAAGCATCAGGGTATACGCGCATCTATTTGCTGGAACGAAGAATTAGCCAGCCTGGCGCGCAGGCACAATAATGCAAATATCGTGTGCATCCCCGCCCGCTTTATTTCTATTGATGAAGCGGAAAAAATCGTAAAGACTTTCATGGAAACCGATTTTGAAGTTTTGAAGAAGCTCGTATCCAAATTTGAGCATTTGGAAATCATGGAGATCCCTGGTCTCGAAGAGCGCTTGAGTCGTTTGAATGTGGAACTTAATTCCGCAGGTTTTGATCGCTGGGGTTTGCATCCGGAGACTCTCAGAAAATTTGCTCCGATCATGTACCTTCTTTATAAAAAATATTTTCGTGTAGAAGCAACTGGATTGGAAAATGTTCCAGATGGTCGTGTCTT
>JANYAB010000640.1 GCA_025355225.1 Bacteroidota bacterium | reverse complement strand
CAATCCATCAATGTTCGGCATTTGAATATCCATCAATATCAGATCGTACACTTTTTTACTCATCATATCCAAAGCCTCTTGCCCATCATTAGCGAGGTCGGGCAAGTAACCCAACTTATTTAAAACCCGCATAATAAGTTTCTGATTCATTAAATTATCCTCTGCAATAAGTATATTGAATGGATAACTCCATGCAAATTCTTCTCTCAGAAGATTTTTCTTATTTTCTGGCTTAAATACGGCCTCCTTTTTCAGACTCAACGCGATCACCTGGTAAAGCTGCTGTTGCTTAACCGGTTTTGTTAATACCGAGTTAAAAAGGTCCGGATACAGTTTCTTGGTTTCGTTGCCGATAGAGCTTAATAAAATAATTGGGATTGCGCTATGCAGTGCCTTTATACGTGTACTTAATTCAATTCCAGCCATATCCGGCATTTGCATATCGGTTATCACCAGGTCGATGTCTTTTTGTATTGACAGTACCTCTAAGGCCTCAAATCCCGAAGAAACAGCGGTCACTATTATGTTCCACTTTTTAAGCTGGATTTTGAGAATATTTAAATTCGTCTCGTTATCATCAATTACCAATACTTTTTTCCCTGCGCAAGCATTCTTGTCATAAATATGTTCAAGTAATGAATCATCCCCTTTTTGACATTTAATATTAAAGGTGAAAGTACTGCCTATACCCTGCTGACTTCTAACGTTAATATTACCGCCCATTAACTTAACCAGGCGTTCGCAAATTACAAGCCCCAGGCCTGTGCCACCGTACTTGCGGGTAACGGATGAATCTAACTGGTTAAATGCCTGAAACAGCTTTCCAAGCTGGCTTGCCGGAATACCTATGCCGGTATCTCTTATTTCAAAACAAAGGTCAAAATCATCATCAGACAGCTTTTTGGCCGTAACGTTTATAAATACTTCTCCTTTTGAAGTAAATTTCATCGCATTACCCACCAGGTTTGTTAATACCTGTCTAAGGCGCAAACTATCTGCTATCAGATGGGCAGGGATGTTGTCGTCCAGGTGATAGATAAGATCAATTCCGGCATCAGCTGCTTTGGATGCAAACAACTCGAATATATCTTCAATACTTTTTCTCAGATTAAAATCATGAGGGTCGAGTTCCAGGTTTCCTGATTCGATCTTGGAAAAGTCAAGTATATCATTAATTACTATTAGTAATGATTCACCGCTATTAAGAATAGCGTCCGTGTATTCCCGCTGTTCAATATCCAGTTGGGTTTCTGAAAGCAACGATGCCATACCAAGAACGCCATTCATCGGCGTTCTTATTTCATGGCTCATTGTCGCCAAAAAGGTACTCTTTGCCAGGTTAGCCTTATCTGCCTCCTGGCTGGCTTTTTCCGCCAAAAGACGGGCATTTTGCTCCTGGATCTTTTGATTGATTAATTGTTTATTAAGTAGTTCGAGGGAACTGGTTTTTTCTTGCAACTCTTTCGACTGGACCAGTAATTCATTCGACTGTTCCTGCATTTCCCTGGATTGAGTCTGCAACTCTTCTTTTTGTGATTGCAGTTCATCATTCAGTTTCTGAAGGCTACCGGCTTGTTCGCGTATTTCCAGTGTTCTGCTTTTAACAAGCCTTTCCAATTCTGTCTTTTGCTTTTTTATGAAATTCATTCGATATAAATAGAATGAATAAATGACCCCAATAATCGATAAAACGCATAATAAACGAAACCACCAGGTCATCCAATAAGGTGGAACAATGATGATTTTAAGTGTAGTCGCTTTTTCGTTCCAAACGCCATCATTATTTGCAGCCTTAACTCTGAAAGTATAGGTACCAGGATCCAAATTTGTATAGGTAGCCCTACGCCGATTATCTACATACCTCCACTCATTGTCAAAGCCATCCAGTTTGTATGCATATTTATTATCCTCGGGGATGGTATAATCTAATGCAGCAAATTCAATTGTAAATACTGATTGCGAATGATTAAGGGTTATTTCCTTAGTGGTTAGTATATTTTGTTTTAGGGGCGAATTCTGTTCGCCTACCACACAAGGTTTATTAAACAATTCAAAGCCGGTAATTGCTACAGCCGGCTTATTGTTATTATAAGAAAGCGCTTCGGGGTTGACGATGTTAAATCCA
The DNA here is from genome assembly GCA_025355225.1 of Bacteroidota bacterium. Lineage (GTDB taxonomy): Bacteria > Bacteroidota > Bacteroidia > Sphingobacteriales > Sphingobacteriaceae > Mucilaginibacter. The sequence continues at coordinate 267 of JANYAB010000640.1, read as the reverse complement.
TTAATATTGCCTAAAACAATTTCCCCGCTCTTTAATTTAGTCCCCGTACCCAGGTTAAATTCAAGGCTTTTTAGTCCATTGTGATAGCTGTAGTTTTTGTACTTTTTTTGCGCCGGATCAAACCGTGTAATGCCTTGTAAAGTACTTAACCATAAAAAGCCTTTGTTATCTTCCGTTATATAATTAATCGAATTATTAATTAAGCCGTTCTGTTCGGTAAATGCTTTAAATTTTTTACTATGTTCATCATAACAGTTTAAACCACCC
>JANYAB010000625.1 GCA_025355225.1 Bacteroidota bacterium | reverse complement strand
CGATCTAAATTAATTAAAGAGCAATTAAATAAAAATTTGAGATAATAAATTAACTCAAATAGCTAACTTTATATAGTAAAATCAAAGAAAATGTGAATTGCTGGTCTTTTCCTTTTCGTTGTTAATTATAGCCGACCCTATTATTTGTAGCTTTATATGCCCCATATTAAAACCCACGGTTCCCAGCTTAATATGTCAGATAATATATCTAACGTAGTACCAGAAGTTGGCCAGGATATTCGCTTTAGAAAACTCATTGAAAACAGCCATGATGGTATCATGTTGCTGGATAAGGATCTGAAGGTCGTTTACCGGAGCAGTTCGGCAGAACGCATCGACGGCTGGAACACAGCCGATGGATCAAAGCAAACCATGAATCTGCTGATTCATCCCGGGGACAGGGAACAAGTTCAGCTTTTACTCGACGAATTGTTGATAAATCCGGGCCTATCCAAAACATGCAGCTTTCGCTCAAGGCATTTTGACGGGCATTTTATTTGGGTCGAATCCACTTTTACAAATTTCCTTGCCGATCCTGACGTTAATGCCATAGTGTGTAATTTCAGGGACATTTCGGAGAAAGAAAATTCGGAACAGCAAGAAACCCTGTTATCAGAAATAAGCCTGATCTTTAATGAGACTCTTGGATTAAATGAATCACTTCATAAAGTACTTGCGCGTTTGGTTGATTTTGGCGATTTCAGTGGCGCCGAGTTTTGGTTAATTAGCGCCGACAAAAAAAAGATCAATAACGTCGCCAGGTTTGCAAAAACAGAAAAATTGCAGGATTTTGTTAATCTGTCCGAAATAAAAAGCTTTGCAAAAGGCGAAGGGTTAGTAGGGATTGCGTGGGAAACAAACAAAACGCAGTATTGGTATCATAAAGATAATGAAAATGAAATATTTAAGCGCGCCGGGGCTGCTAAAAAGGCTGGTCTAAAAAGAGCCTATGCATTACCCCTTGTATACAATGAAGAGATCATTGGTGTTTTAGCACTCGGCGTAGATGCGGAAGATGTACCTTACAAGTGGTTTATTACGTTGTTTGAAAACCTTAGCTCACGAATTGGCGCTGAAATTAAACGTAAACAATTAGAGCAGGAACTTAATCAAATATTCAATTTCACGCCGGATATTCTTTGTATTACAAATACCGACGGCTACTTCAAGAAGGTCAACCCTGCCATGAGTGTTCTGCTTGAATATGATGAACAGGAGCTGCTATCAAAGTCATTTATAGATATAGTTCATCCGCACGATAAGGAAAAATCGATCACCAAACTGAAAAACATTATTGCCGGCAAACCAACGCATTATATCGAGAATCGCTACATCACAAAATCGGGAAAAACAAAATGGCTGGCATGGACAACTACAGGGGCTTCAGAACAAGGGATAGTATACTGTGCCGCCAAGGATATTACTTATAAAAAAGAACTGGAAGAACTTTTAAACAAAGCAACAACTCTTGCCCGTATTGGCAGCTGGGAAATTGATTTAATAAATGAATCACTTTATTGGTCAGATATAACCAAAGAGATTCATGAGGTAGAACCTGACTTTGAACCCGATATAGAAACAGCTGTTAATTTTTACGTTGAGGGGTATAACAGAAACACCATTACTCAATTGATGGAAGATTCCATAAAAAAAGGTAAGGCTACTGACGTTGAACTTCAAATTGTCACCGCTAAGGGGAATATTAAATGGGTGCGGGTTATAGGCGAAGCGGAGATGGTGAATGGAGAATGTATAAAAGTAGTAGGAAGCTTTCAGGATATTGATGCCCGTAAAAAGGCTGAGATTGCAGGTAAAAAAGCCCTTGAAGAAAGAAATACGATATTGGAGAGTATTGGTGACGCTTTTTTTGCGGTTGATAAAAATTGGGTAGTAACCTATTGGAACAACATGGCCGAAAAGGTTTTGGGCAGATCGAAAAGCGAGATCATAAACCACAACTTATGGGAAGTATATTCGGACTCTATTGATTCCGAATCCTACAAAAAATATAACCAGGCTCTTGAAACCAACCTGGCGGTCCATTTTGAAGATTATTATTCGCCCGTCAAAAAATGGTATGAAATAAGCGCCTATCCGGCGGATAAAGGTTTGTCGGTATACTTTAAAGATATCACCGACCGTAAATTGTCGGATATACGTCTGCGGGAATTAAATGAAAGTCTGCAAAAACACATGAAAGAATTAGCTATCTCAAATATGGAGTTGGAGCAGTTTGCTTACGTGGCATCCCACGACCTTCAGGAACCGTTGAGGATGGTAACCAGTTTTATGACCCTATTAGAAAAGAAATACGGGGATATTGTGGATAATCAGGGCAGGCAATATATATATTTTGCTGTAGATGGCGCTAAACGGATGCGGCAGATCATTCTTGACCTGCTTGAATTTTCAAGAGTTGGCAGAATGGAAGATGACCTGGAAGAAATAAATTTCAATAAACTGATCAATGAAATTCTATCGCTTTACCGAAAGCAGATCGAAGAGGTGCATGCCAGCGTCTCATTTGATAATTTACCAACATTACAGATTTATAGAACTCCTACCAGGCAGGTATTACAAAACTTGATAAGCAATAGTTTAAAATACCATTCAGAGGACCGGGATCCAGTGATCAACATATCCTTCAAAGAAACAAAAAAGCATTGGCAATTTGCTGTCAAAGACAATGGTATAGGGATCGATGCAGAATATTTTGATAAGATCTTTATCATTTTTCAACGTCTCCATAACAAAGATGAGTATTCGGGAACTGGAATGGGATTGGCTATTGCCAAAAAAATTGTAGAGAGCCTGGGCGGTAAAATATGGGTAGAATCTGTTAAAGGAAAAGGCAGCACGTTCCATTTTACCCTTTTAAAAAACAATAAATCGTGAAAATGATAAATCACTCGGGAAGTAATCATTTCCTTCGTGAGTAGGAAGAATAAAAAAGGCACAACATAATTAAACTTTTGGAAAAGAGACACTAATGAGTTTTAATAATATATCGATATTGTTCTACTGTTCAATAAAATTTTATGTTAAATAGATTCAGCGTTTCAGCAAAGTTATACTGGTTGATATTTATTATGGCCGTTAGCTTAATAGGATTAGGCCTTTATGGAATTAACGATCTGAAAAAAATGAATGAAAACACCCGGACGCTTTATGCCGACCGTGTGTTATGTATGCAACAACTATCAAACGTGCGCTCACAATACATTGCTGAGGTCCTTCCTATGGCGCGAAACGTTAAAAACCGTGTGTTTACTTTTAGTGAAGCAAAAAAAAGGATCCAAAAAGCTGAAGAGATCATTAACACAAATTGGCACGATTACAAGGGCACTTATTTTACACCTGAGGAGGCCCTTTTAGTTAAACAAACAGATGTAATAAAAAGCCAGGCCGACCAGGCGTATAAAAATCTTTATTCATTACTCTCAAAAAAAGACACTTTAGCGCTTGACAAGTTTATTCAAACCGAATTCTCTACTGCCCCCCCGCCTTTTGTTATAAAGCTGAATCAGCTGATGGAATTGCAAGTGCAGACCGGGCAGAAAATATTTAACAGTAATGATGCAATATACAAGAGTACTTCAAAAAACCTTTTCCTTTTTATTTGGGCCTCGTTGGCCATCGGCCTTTGCCTTTCGTTCTTTATTATAAAGAATATCAGGGATTTATTTAATGATATTTTGAGTAGTAGTAATATAATAAAAGAAAGTGAGGAGAAATACCGCTCACTGCTCGAACAAGCCTCCGATGCTATATATCTGTTGGATTTTAAAGGGTATTTTATAGATGCCAACGAAAGCATATGCAAGATGACCGGTTATGCCAAAAAGGAATTATTGCAATTAAATATAGAAGAAATTATAGATCCTGAACAATTGAAAACAGACCCCCTTTTACATGGCTACTATGATCCCAATGGACCTGTGATTAGAGAGAGACGCTTTGTAAGAAAGGACGGAAAAAAATTTGACGCTGAAATTAACGTGAAGATGTGTGGTGACGATCAAATAATGGTAATTGCACGTGACATTACCGAGCGCAAACAGGCAGAGGAACTTATTTTAAAAGAGAAAGAGCTTTCAGAGACTATTATAAACAGTTTGCCCGGGATATTTTATTTACAAAATGAGCGCGGAGAATATTTGCGATGGAATAAAAATTTTGAAACGGTGATGGGATATACCCGGGAAGAAATTGTAAAATTAAGAACGAAAGACCTAATAGTTGAGGAAGACCTGGGAAGAGTTGGTGATGCTATTGAAAAATTATTTACTGATGGCTATGTAACCGTTGAAGCCAAAGGAAAAATGAAAGATGGTACTACAATTCCTTTTTTACTAACGGGGACCCCTATTATGTATGAAAACCAGTTGTGTTTGCTGGGAACGGGTATTGATATTTCATCGCGAATTAAAGCTGAAGAGTCCCTTAAAAAATCTGAAGCCAACCTAAGAGCTATAATGAACACCACCGATACGGCTTATGCATTGCTGGATAAGAAACTTAACGTGATAGCGGCTAACCAAATGGCAATTAAATTTGTAAATGATCAATTCCATCACCTACCTGCAATTGAGGACAAACTCGAGGATTATTTTCCAAAAGAAAGATTACCCCAATTTACAAATTATGTCGACGAGGTATTAAATGGGAAAAATATCAATTATGAAATTAATTATCAGCAATCAGATGGTTCAATATTATGGTACCATGTACGATTATTCCCAATTATCAACAACCAGGATGAAATCGTCGGACTAATGATTGCTCTATCGAATGTTACTGACCATAAAATCTCTGAAATCCATTTGGAGGAGTTGAACCAAAACCTCCAAAGACACGCGAAGGAACTTGCCATTTCAAATGCCGAATTAGAACAATTTGCTTATGTAGCGTCACATGACCTGCAAGAGCCGCTACGGATGGTTACCAGTTTTATGACCCAATTGGAAAAAAAGTATCG
>JANYAB010000612.1 GCA_025355225.1 Bacteroidota bacterium | reverse complement strand
ATTAACTTTTTTGCGAGACTTAATGTTTGCACTCAACAATTGCAATAAAGCTCAAAACAAAAAGCTGCGAAATGTTGCATATGCTAATATTTTTAGCTAACTTAGCAGTTCAGATCATTCTATTCTGGGGCATGCGGTTTTAGCGTATTCCTATCTGAATACCCTTTTTCATTCGGATTGAAATTTCCTGCGCAACAGCCGCTACCTGCTTTTATTCACTAGTGATAAAGCTGCCTTCTGTCCATACGCCGAAAAAGATATCGATGATATATTTTTTCAACACTAACATACCGTCTGCCAAATGTGGTGCCGGTATTCTATCATATAAATTCTTAGTAATTATTTTGTGAAAAATAATTGAATCGTTCCTTGACATTTTATTTTGTGCTTTTGTTGATTTTTCCATCAATTGAAGCTGACGAACGCGTGTCGCGTGTGCCACTTTGTTAAGCTCTTATAATAATTAGTTGTAGTTTTAGTGCAATTACGCTGGTGGCAAAGGGTTAATTGATTTAGCTTATTACGAGTGGCTCGTTAGGCACACGCGACACGCGCTCCGCCAGCAACCGAGGTAAAATTAGGTTTTGGAAATTAAGCAATATGGAAATACAATTTATTTTAATCCCGGCAATATTTATTGTCGTTATACTATTAAATATTTTCATAGCAAAATACATAATAAAGCGAGCCGTAAAGAGGTTTGTTATTCCAACTTTGGAAAACAAAGGATTAGTTTTTAAAGATTATAAATGGGTGAGTTTTTTTCAGTTTGGCGACTTTAAAGATGAAAAAGTTGCATTTCGACCAAGCTTAACAGGGGGGAGCCCTTATATTTCCTTATATGTTTATATTTATTATATGGATTCCGATTCAAAAAACAAAAGAATAACCATAAGAATTGACACCTTGTTTCTTTTTATAAGAAAAGTTGAATATAGCAGTGAACTTTAAATCATTTAAATTATAGCTATTACCGAAGCTGGTGCATTGTGCCGGGACTGTCGCGCAACTAAGGCTATTCCAAGTCCGTTTTCTTGTCAAAAAACATAGGCCGTAAGGCTGCAGCTTCAAAAGCGCACATACTTTTCAACAAGCATTTTGTCGATCCCTTTTTTCCTTGCTTTTTTACTTTGCCTGCGCAGGATGAATTCAAAAATGCTCATCCATCCTGGCAGGTTACTTTCACTGATGTCGAACAGCCAGGCAAGTGCTAATTTGTCTTTTGGAAAGCCATTTGATTTAACCAAACCATCATTCGCCAATCCATAACCAATTTGTAACGATTGCTCAAACCCTTTGCTGGCAGGCCGCAATTCTACCCTGAATTTGCAAGGTTTGCCGCTTCTGTTCCTAAACAGGTGATTAACATTGGGTGTTGCAGTAGCAGATTCTCCGGGTTTTAGCGTATGAATTTCTTTACCGAGCGCAATTTGTACTTCACCCTCAAGACAATCAAATTTTTCACTGTATGTTTTATGATAATGCAGGCCTACACCGCCGCCGTTGGCCAGCTCCACTTCAACAAGCGTATATTCGCCCTTAGTTTCTGCCGAAGTTTTAAGGAAGGTTACATAATCCTTCTGGACGGGGTTATAAATTTTTCTGTTGTTCTGGTTCATATGCTTTTTGTTTTAAAATCCTCATTATACTTGCCGGATATATCCCGGATACGATTGATTTTTGTGAACATACGTAACATTTTACCTGCCGGATTTATTTTTTTAGAGTACTGCTTATAGCCTCTTAAACAGGGCGTTGAGCGCTGTGTAGGTAGCGGTTGAATCACCGGCAAAAGTAAAAGAACCTTTTTGGAGTATTTCCTCATTCGCCCGGAGAAACCCGCCATACGCTGCACGGAAAAGGGAGGAACCGAGACTTACCCGTTTCACGCCAAGATCGGAAAGCTCATTCAAAGAAATACCGGCGTTGCCCAACCCTATAACAACGTTAAGCGGTTTAGGCGCGACCGCTTTAACGGCCATAGCAATTTCGTCCAATGACTTCAATCCGGGTGCAAAGAGCACATCTGCACCTGCATCAGCAAAAGCTTCAAGTCGGCGGATGGTATCCTTAAGATCTGGGCGATCATGTATTAGGTTTTCCGCCCTCGCGGTTAATGTAAAAGGAAACGGCAGGCTGCGTGCCGCTTTCACTGCTGCGGTAACACGCTCAACAGAGAGATCGAACGAATAAATCGGGTCGTCGGGACGCCCGGTTGCATCCTCAATTGAGCCACCGACCAAACCGGCCTGTGCAGCAAGCAAAATAGTTTCGGCACATATCTCGGGATCATCTCCAAAGCCATTTTCAAGATCAGCCGAAACGGGAAGATTTGTTGCTGAGGCAATGGCTTTTGCATTCCCAAGCGTTTCTCCACGCGTAACAGCGCCCTCGCCGTCGGGCCGGCCAAGGGAATAGGCAAACCCGGCGCTGGTTGTTGCAAGCGCCTCAAAGCCTAAACTGGTAAGCATCTTAGCCGAGCCTGCATCCCAGGGATTAGGAATTACAAATATGCCAGAACGCTCATGAAGCGCCTTAAAGATTTCTGCTTTAGTATATTGAGTAGGATTTGCAGGTGTTTTCATTTTAGAAGGCTATAAAATCATAAATATAGTAAAAGCTGCATAGACTAAATATTACCGAAAGTATTAGTTTTTATAAAGCCAAAACTGTCTTCGGTGCAATTCAAATTGTTGCTAATCGCAAATTTTGGCTGAAGCCCTTAGTCCCTTACTGACCTATCCGTCCCTTGAAAGGGACGGCAATGAATTTATACGAACGCCATGTTATATTCATTGCCGTCGGCTTTAGCCGACGGGTAAAAGAGATATCAAATCAGGGCTTTAGCCAAATTCCCGAGTTTAAATAGTCCAAGCAAGCAAACAGTTAGTAGCGTCAATTTGAATTGCGCCCGCTGTCTTCACCGAATAACCCGCTTGTTAATTATTTAGCAACCGGCTCAATATATATTTGTTTAATTCGCGGAAATTCAGCCTGGATCGTTTTGGTAATTCTTTCAATAGCATCAGTGATCTGATGAGTTGTAAGATCATTCTTAAAAACAGTAGTTAACTGCAATAATACTTCTTCGGGAGCCATGTACATTGAAAGATGTTTCTTTACTTTAATTACAGCCATATCCGCCTCTGTGATTTTTATTACTTTACGCAGGGTTTTTCTGCTCGTTGTTTCACCCATCAGTAAACTTTTGCTTTCGCGCACCAGTAACATAGAAATGACGATCATAATTAGCCCGATAACCATAGAGGCAATGCCGTCGTAATAAGGGTTATGAAATAACTGCCCCAAAAGCACACCCAAAAAAGCAACCATCAATCCCAACAGGTCCCCTACATCACCCAACAGCACAATGAAAGTTGAAGGGTCTCTGCTTTCCATTACTGCTTTAAAAAATGGGGTATGGCCGCGCTGTTTATTAAAAACCTTTAATGCCGTCACCATCGAAACCATGTTGAATGCAAATGCTATAGCCAAAATGATGTAATTCCAGTTTTGGCTTTGGTCAAATGCAGGTTGCTTAAGCCGTAATAAGCCTTCATAAAATGAAATGCATCCGCCTATTATGAAGATGACCAGGGATACAATAAACGACCAAAAATATAACTCCTTACCATAACCAAACGGACGGATTTCGTCAGGCAGTCTTCTGCTCGTTTTTATTCCCCACAATAATAATAACTGGCTTATCGCATCAATTACCGAGTGAATTCCTTCGGCGATCATTGAAGAACTGCCCGTTATTACTGCAGCAATAAATTTGGAAACCGCAATAAGTATGTCAACTGCCAAAGAAACATATAGGAATGACTTTGATTTCATTTGTTAATGTACCGTTTGCGGGGATAATTGTTTTAAAGAAGATTCAGACGGCTCGTTTGACTGATCCAACAATCGCAGAATAGAAGATATTAATTCGTTACACGCCCTATACCAAACTGATCTCCTGCTTTTATCGCTTTTCCGTCTTTGAAGTCTACTTAAACCATTTTTTCGCTTGCCACGGCATTATAAAATTCATCCTTAAGCGTTAAAAGCACTTTACGTGTTTTAACGTCAATAACCTCGCCGCTCGAAGGATAAGCATATTTACCATTTAAACTGAAGGTGATCCAACCGGGCATATCCTGCAAGGGTATAGTAGTTAGTTGCTGGTAGGGTTCCTTTGCACTAAAAACATGCAGGCGCATATTGAATCCATCACACATCCATAACTCTTTCTCGTCGGGAGTTAGGCCAATGCCATGACTTGGGTTGCCATGGCGTCTGACGGGGCCTGTGTCCCAACCTTCAACAGTTATCCGGGCAAGCTTTTTCCCGGTATTAATATCTCCCACTTCAAAACCAAACAGACTATCAACCGTGGCATAAACGCGGGTTTCCCGACCGTTAATAGTAAACGGACGGATGAAATTCCCAAATGGGCCCACCTTACTGACAATGGTATGCGTTTTTGTATCGGCAATCTTTAACCACGGGGATGCAATGTCATCCAAATAAACGTGCCTGCCAGATAAACCATAAAGTGTATTGTGCGCCCTCGTAAAAACCGGGATTTTGGTAATGATATCACCCGTTTTGCAATCCACAACATTCCAGGTTTTATTCTCAAAAGAGGGGAGATACATCGTTTTACCGTCGGGCGATATCGACAACCTGTCGCACCCGCCCTCATAAGCCTTTTTCCATACTATTTTGCCCGTGGTGAGATCTATACGCTGAAGGGATTCGATGGTGCTTACATAGATGCTGTTAAGCGGGATACTTACGGCGATCCCCTTAACGTTTGACGGTTTCTTATTTGGATGAAATCCCTTTGTTTCAATCCGTTTTACAAATTGATGATTATGATCCATATCAAATACAAGTAAACCATGACCACCGTATCCCATGTAATCACGAATTCCGGGAACTGCCACATATAAGTAATGTCTTAAAGCTGGTTCATTGCGTCGTTTAACCGGGCTCTTGTCTGGCACCGTCATGGCTGTAAACAGTATGCTTATCCCCGACAGGAGCAAAACAAAAATGTTGGTCTTTATTCTCATGGTTTGTTTGGTTGTATTAAAATTGGTAATCAAACATAACATCAACTTTTTATAAGTGCAACAGTTATTTCGTCCTTGCGTGGTTTTGAAGATTCTTCAAAATCGATCCAAGAGAGAAAGCTTTAAAGCCCTTATACATTTAAAGCAAACCTGATACTTCGAAATTTCGTAAACCATTAAACAATTTCCGTACTTTTAGTTAATCAAATATTAACCCTCTATTTGGTTGCCAGTTATCTATCTACTGTATGTTAATTAGACGTTCACTTAAACCGATACTAAGTTGAAAAACAAAGAACAGGTTTTAAAAAATTCCCGGGATCAATTTTATTCCTTACTGCAGACAATAGAAGGGATTGTGTGGGAGGCAGAAGCAGATACTTTGCGATTTACTTTTGTGAGCAATCATGTAAAGAACATTTTAGGATTTTCGCCGCATGACTGGTTAACGCAGCCTCATTTTTGGGAAAATCATATCCATCCGGATGATAGAGAAGAAGTCTTAAATTATTATAATACAAGAACCCGACCGGCTCATAGTCACTCACTTGAGTACAGGATGATAAAGGTTGATGGCAGTATTGTATGGATCAAAGATATTTTTTCAATAATTAGCGATGTGGGTAGTCCAACTTTGCTTCGGGGGTTAATGCTGGACATTTCTATTACCAGGCGATTGAGTAACCTGGAACACTTAGAGAAAATTGTATTGGAGTTAAACTCCAAAAATGATGTTCCTTTCCACGATGTATTGTCTTGCTATCTTACAGGTGTCGAAGCACTTTTCCCCCAAATGCTATGCTCTATTCTCCATGTTAAAAATAATCGATTATACAACTGGTCTTCCCCCTCATTACCAATAGCCTATATTGAAGCAATAGAGAACCTACCAATTAGCGAAAATGGGGGCTCGTGTGGCACAGCTGCTTTTTTAAAGCAAAAAGTAATTGTAAGTGATATTGAAAATGATCCAAGATGGGCGCGCTATAAACATTTGGCACTAACTTTTAATTTGCGCGCCTGTTGGTCCCATCCGGTAATCAATTCAGATGGCGAGGTTATGGCTACGTTGGGGATGTATTACCATAAGCCAAGAACACCCGATGAAGATGAACTAAAAGTTATTGAAAGAGTAACAGCGCTCTTGAAAATTATTTTAGAAAACAGGCAAAAAGCAGAATTTATAAACGAAACCAACTTTTTAATGGCACAAAGCCAGGAACTGGCGCACTTTGGCAATTGGCGCTGGGATGTGCAAAATAATATAGTCACCTGGTCAGACACGCTTTATGCCATATATGGTTTAAACAAAAAAGACTTTAAGGCTACTTTTGAAGGCTACCAGGAATTGTTGCACCCGGAGGATAGACAAAGAATTTATCAAATCATCACAAATGTTTTGAAAACTAAAGAAGATGTTGAATTTGAGGAAAGGATTATTCGCCCTACGGGGGAAATACGGTATTTAAAATCCTGGGGGATGTTAAAATCTGATGCAAACGGGCTGCCGCTTGTAATGATCGGTGCTTGTTTGGATATTACCGAGAGATTGAGTTATGTAACAGAAATTGAAATGCAAAATGAAAAATTACGCGAAATTGCGTGGATGTTATCGCATGGCGTTCGGGCGCCTTTGACAAGAATAATGGGTTTAATTGATTTGATTAAGAATTATCCCAATAATGATATAGAAAAAAACCAGTTGTTGGAGTACCTGCTAACATCAGCCTATGAATTAGATGGGATAGTAAGAACGATTTCTGAAAAGACAGAACATATTGAATTGAAGGCAAGCGCAATATCAAAATAGTTCTTATTACAAAAGCCATTGAGACTCCTAAAAAATAATTTTACGATTGGGCGTTTTTAACGCAACTATTCGCATTGAAATTTCGTTGAACGAAATGGATACCTGGCTAATCTTAAGCAAGGGAAATAATTGATAAAAGGATGACGACTACAGCTACTATCCACCGTCTAAATTCAACTACGGCTTTCAATTTAGAACTTTTTTTCGAATTGTCGCCCGATCTCTTATGCATAGCGGGATATGATGGCTATTTTAAAAAAATAAATCCAACCGTTTCAAAAACATTAGGTTATACTAACGAAGAATTATTTGCAAGACCAATAGACTCTTTTGTACATATCGAGGATAGAGGCATTACATCCCAAAAGCGCGAAAACATTAAAAAAGATAACCCATTGTTGAATTTCGAAAACAGGTATATCACAAAAAGTGGTGAGGTTTTATGGCTTGCGTGGACATCGATGCCCGTAGATAGCGAAAAGGTAGTATTTGCAATTGCAAAAAATATCACGCATAAAAAAAAATTGGAAGACGACAGGAATACGCTGCTCGCCGACCTCACAAAGATCAATAATAACCTTAAGCAGTTAACCTATTCAACCTCACACGATTTACGATCGCCCGTTAGTAATTTACTCTCGGTTTTTAGCCTTTTGGATATTTCTAAAATTCATGATGAAGAAACGCTTGAATTCATAGAAATGCTAAAGTCGTCCACAGAAAACTTAAAAGATACGCTGAATAACTATGTGGATATTTTAAGTCAAAAAAATGTCTTAGACGTCCATACGGAAGAATTAGATTTAAATGATTGTCTGAGTGTAGTGCTGTTTTCATTGCGGTCTTTGATCCAAAGTTCAAAAACCATGATCCAAACCGATTTCTCCGCCTTTAAAAAAGTAGAATTTAATAAGGCCTATCTCGAAAGTATATTTCTTAACCTGATTACTAATTCTATCAAATATGCTAAACCAGATTGCACCCCGGTGATTTCCATTTGCACAAGGATGGATAATGAAGTTAAGCAATTGATTTTTGCCGACGAAGGAATGGGATTTGATATGGAAAAGGTAAAAGACAAAATTTTTGGATTTAACCAAAAATTTAACAATCATGAGGACAGCAAAGGCATAGGTTTGTATTTAGTGCATAATCACATTACAAGTTTAGGTGGACGGATAGCGATTGAAAGTAAGCTTAACGAGGGTTCCAAATTTATAATATCATTTAAGAACCGGCGATAGGCCCGGGTATAATAGCGTGGGGATTATATCGATTACTTCGTCCCTTTTATAAAGTTGATCGTAAGATAACTTGTTCAAAACAAGTCTTTTGATTATTTTAAATGTCTACGTTTTCTTATCCAGTATAAGCCATTAACGTTGGTTTCCCACTGCGGCAATACCAATACAAGGATAGTTTCTTCTATTAAGTCGATGATCGTTACAATAGCCGTGATATAAAAAAGAGCATAAACAGGTTTGGTCAGAAAAAAAAACAGTATCAGAAAAATCCCCTGGAATACGGCTGCAATTTTTGCTATGTAAGTATGAAAGCTGCTTATTTTCCTGTACCGCATAAGGGCAAGTATTATCTGCAGCATATACAATGTAAATAATATGGAAATAAGAATAATTTCATCCTTGAGGAAGCCCGGCCTGAATTCGATGATGCCAACTATCGCAACAGCAATCGTAAGGTCATCTGCTATTGAATCAAGTGACGCGCCCAATTTGCTGATCACTTTAAACCTGCGGGCCAGGTAACCATCAACAGCATCAGTAAAAAAGCTAATAATAAGCAGCCATTTGAATATGTCAAATTGGTGGTTTAAGATCAGTAATAGCAATAGAGGTGCAGCTATTAATCTGTAAACGGTAATGGCATTAACAAAATAATAGCTCCTCTTATCCATGTCCAAATAATATTAAATGGCAAAATACAAATAGAGGGTCCTTCAGATGCAGGCTTCTCTTTATCGCAGATTTGATCAGATCGCCGAACCTTCCAATTACAACTAACAGGATCGCCAACCTTATCCACTCAAAAGTGGGACCAAAAAAATTGCAGCAAAACTACTATTCCTTTGTTGGTTTACGTTACCCTATGGCAAACATACCATTGTCTTAAACTTGCGGTTTGCGGAGTAAATAAAGATATGATTTCCTTACTGTTAAAGAGGGGGGTATTAGAGAAATAAAAAATGGAGATCAACAATTATCAGCTTATTTCAAATTCTTTTTCATAAAAATAATCCCTGCCGTCATGCTCCCACTCCAGGAAAGCTTTCCATTCTCCTACCGGCAACTCGTCAATTGAAATTTCAGCACATTGACCAGATTCGGTATCCAATGGCAAGGTGCATTTTTGCCTCGGGTTTATCTTATTTAAAAGCCTTACCATGCCTTTAACCGGGTGGTTAAAATTAAATTTCAATGTTTTCATAGTGCAAATAATTTATCTTCAGTCTATTAACTAAACATCACTTCTCAATATATGCATTTTTGGTAAAATCTGTTGGGATCAGAATTGTTTTCATCATCTGGCAATTAAATAATTTAAATGAGCCGGCGATTACAGGATAGAGCTTGTATTTGATATTACCTATTACTTTTTTTGAACTTCCGCGTAAGTTAATAAATTATCATTAAAAATTAACTATTATTCAAAGTTTTTATTTTTAATTGATTAAAAGAATGATAGCCGTCACTTAAATCACTTTTATTTAATTAATACTGATTCACGCCGGTCACTTAAGGTTAAAACAATTTTAACTTATAATTATCACGCAGTAATTAAAGCTATTTGCAACTAATACCTTGAGTATATAACTGTTTGGGCAGGTTCAATTGATATTTAGAAGCTACATAGTATTCTTCCATCGACGCCTAAAGGATCAGTGTTTTTCAGCTAAATAAAAGTCAAATTCCTATGTAATTGTGTGATTTGATGAGCATCACTATTTGAGTTGATTAATATCATTGTGGCAACCAGTTGCGCTGAAGAAATTTGAGATAACAATTAATATTAATCATTATGTCAACGTTAGTAAAAACAAATGGTTTCCCATCATTGCGGACAATGATGGAAGATTTCTGGAACACAGACAGATTTTTTGATCAACCTTTTTTTAATGGCGAAGCATTACCAGCCGTAAACATTCGCGACACTAAAAACAACTATGAACTGGAAGTTGCGGCACCTGGGTTCAAAAAAGAAGACTTTAAGGTGACCACTGAAAACGGCTTGCTCATTATCAGTGCCGAAACCAGCACAGAGGAGAAAGAGGAAAAGGAAAATTA
>JANYAB010000611.1 GCA_025355225.1 Bacteroidota bacterium | reverse complement strand
AATAATTGGCATTATTCAGCATTTGCCCTAAACAAAAGGGCGCCAACGGTTAAGTTGGTCCGGTTATCTATTAATATGGCCCCGCCATTGGCTTTATTGTTTTGATAAAGATCGAAGGCCAGCGGATCCGCAGTCTTTATTACAATACGACCGATATCATTCAGCTTGAAATCCTCGCTGAATTCTTTTTCAAGGGTATTGATGTTCACTTTGTATAGTATCTCTTGTATACGGCAGCGGGTAACTTTGCTATTGTGCTGCAGGAGGTAGGTGTGCGTGAGGTCCAATGCACGGGTATCCATCCAGCAAAGGTCAGCCTCAATCAATTGAGAAACTTCTGGTAGGTTTAGTGCGCTTACCAGAATGTCGCCCCGGCTTATGTCGATATTATCTTCAAGGTGCACAGTTACAGACATTCCGGCTAATGCTACTTCCGGTTCTTCATCCAGTAATTCAATTTTACTGATAGTAGAATTAAAACCTGAAGGCAGTATAGTTATCTTATCATTTACCCGGAACGAGCCGCTTGATACACGCCCTGCATAGCCACGATAATCGTGCAGGTCATCTGTTTGCGGTCGTATGATCCATTGTACCGGGAAGCGGGCATGGTCGCTGCTATTGTCGGCAGGTATAGCCACAGTTTCAAGGTAAGGTAACAGGCTGCTGCCAAGATACCAGCTCATATTTGAGGAAGCGTGAACAATGTTATCTCCTTTTAAGGCACTAACCGGAATGTAGTTTACATGTTGCAAACCAACTTTTTCGGCGAGCTTTTCATAATCAGCTACAATTTTATTAAATACTTCCTCCTTGTAGTCGACCATATCCATTTTGTTGACACACACAACCACTTGCGGAAGGCCCAAAAGTGCAACCAAAAACGAATGCCTTATGGTTTGCTCGATCACCCCTTTACGCGCGTCAATCAAAATAATGGCTAAACCTGCATTTGACGCACCGGTTACCATATTACGTGTATACTGTATGTGCCCGGGGGTATCAGCAATAATAAATTTGCGTTTATCTGTTTGGAAATATTTATACGCTACATCAATAGTAATGCCCTGTTCACGCTCTGCCTTAAGGCCGTCGGTCAAAATAGCAAGGTCGATGCTGCCATCGTCGTTTTTACGGTTCGAGCGGTGAAGGGCTTCCAGTTGATCGGCAAGTATAGCTTCGCTATCATATAATAACCTGCCAATAAGGGTGCTTTTACCATCATCAACACTACCTGCTGTTAAAAATTTTAATATATCCATATTACTTGATTTCGGATTTCGGATTTTCGATTTCGGATTTTTAATTAAGTACTTTTAAAATCCTTTATGCTGAATATCTGAAATTTAGAAATATCCTCCCTTCTTGCGGTCTTCCATGGCAGCTTCGCTTACTTTGTCATCCATTCGTGCACCCCGTTCACTTATCCTGGAAGCGCTTATTTCGTCAATAATATCATCTATTTGGAATGCGTATGATTCCACTGCGGCGGTACAGGTCATGTCGCCAACAGTACGAAAACGTACATTACGGCGTTCAATCACATCTTCCGAATCCATATTTAAAAAAGGAGTAGCAGCCATCAGCTGGCCGTTGCGGGTTATTACCTCGCGTTCATGGGCAAAATAAATGGATGGCAATTCAATTTTTTCCCTGCGGATATAGTTCCATACGTCCAACTCGGTCCAGTTACTAATAGGGAACACCCTCACATTCTCGCCTTTATGTATTTTGCCATTGTAAATATTCCAAAGTTCAGGGCGCTGGCGTTTGGGATCCCATTGGCCAAATTCATCCCTTACAGAGAATATACGTTCCTTGGCCCGGGCTTTTTCCTCATCACGGCGTGCACCGCCAATACAGGCGTCGAACTGGTGTTTAGCTATTGTATTTAACAAAGTAACAGTTTGAAGGGCATTGCGACTGGCGTTTTTCCCTTTTTGTTCCACAACCTTGCCCTGGTCGATATCATCCTGCACATAACCGACAATCAATTTTTCATTGATTCGCTCTATCATTTTATCACGATATTCTATCGTTTCCACAAAATTGTGCCCGGTATCAATATGCACCAGCGGGAAGGGGAACTTACCGGGACGAAAGGCTTTTTCGGCCAGGCGCACCAGGGTAATAGAGTCCTTACCGCCCGAAAATAGCAAGGCAGGCTTTTCAAATTGCCCGGCTACCTCCCGCAAAATATAAATGGCTTCCGCCTCCAACTCATCTAAATAATCCAACTGCTCCTTATTACTCATTCGTTATTAATTATTGAATTATTGAATGACTGATATATTCTAAAAATTCACTCATTCACTAACTCACTCATTCACTAATTATTTATGCGCTTCATGCAATCCACATTCTTTTTTCGACTGATCTTCCCACCACCAGCGACCAGCCCTGAAATCTTCGCCGGGTTGCACCGCTCTTGTGCACGGCGCGCAGCCAATGCTTGGGAAACCCCTGTCGTGCAGTGTATTATAGGGTATATTATTTACCCTGATATATTCTTTTACCTCATCGAGGGTCCAGCTGAAAATCGGGTGAAATTTAATCAAATTATTTTGTTCGTCCCACTCCAGGTTACCCAAATCCTGCCGGTCAGCAGACTGCTCTGCACGTATCCCGGTAACCCAGCATTTATTGCCTGCAAGCGCCCGTTTTAATGGCTCTACCTTACGGATGCCGCAGCATTCCTTCCGGTTTTCCACTGATTCATAAAAACTATTTGGGCCTTTAGCGTTCACCATTCGCTCCAACCGTTCATTATTAGGGTAATAAGCATGAATTGGTTTGCCGTAAATCTCCATGGTACGGTTCCAAACGTAATAGGTTTCGGGAAAAAGACGGCCTGTTTCGAGTGTAAATATCTTTATAGGTAAATTATTGGCAAAGATCATATGGGTGATCACCTGATCCTCCCAGCCAAAGCTGGTTGAAAATATGATCTGGCCGGGGAATTGACCTGCCAATAAGGTCAATGCTTCCACAGGTCCCCGCCCCTCAATTTGTTGCTTTATATTTTCTAACCCATCCATTTTTATATCACCTTAAGTAAAAAATTAATGATGCTTCTGAGACTAATCAATATGACTATTACCGCCACTGAAAGCATAATGGCCTTAGCCGATATTCTGTTTGATATTTTGGCTGCAATAGGCGATGCCAGTGCACTCCCAATAACCAGGCCCGACACCGCTTCCCAGCGGGCGCCGCTAAGCATGGTGATGAAAGTTATAGAGCTCATTAAAGCAATAAAAAACCGGGATAGTTTTACAGTGCCTAATGAGAAGCGCGGATGACGCCCGCCAGCAATAAGGGTGGATAATACGATAGATCCCCAGCCGCCGCCACCTACAGCATCAATAAAACCGCCCCCCAAACCAAGCAGGGGTATATTCTTTATTTTCGCCCTGGTTCTTTTCTGCCCGATCTTAAGCGCTTTTGAAAAAATGATTATTCCCAAGATCAATGTATATAAAGAGACGAATGGTTTGGTGTACTGGCTGTAATGCTCGAGTGATGAAAGAATATATGCTCCTGTTACTGCACCGATAATACCGGGAATAAGCAGTAATTTGAATAGTTTCCAGTTGATATTGCCCATTCGGTAATGCATCCACCCGGCAATTCCGTTGCTCATTATTTCGGAAAGGTGCACTCCCATGCTTGCCGAAGCAGGAGGGATACCCATTGAAAGGGAAAAGGTAGTAGAGGTTACCCCATATGACATGCCGATAGCGCCATCGATCAGCGCAAACACAAAACCAGCGCCGAGAAAATAATAAAAAAGCGGGTTAATGCCTTGAACATAATTCCTAAAATCGGGGTCCCTG
>JANYAB010000595.1 GCA_025355225.1 Bacteroidota bacterium | reverse complement strand
TCCTGGAAGCTGCCGAAGAGCTGGACAAAATGGGGATACATATCGAAGTGATCGATCCACAAACATTGTATCCGTTTGATAATCAAAAAGTTTGCGGTACATCATTAGTGAAAACCAGCAAGCTGCTTATTGTTGATGAAGATCTTCCTGGCGGAGGCTCGGCCTATATTTTGCAAAATATACTGGAAACACAGAACGGATATTATTTCCTGGATGCTCAACCCAAAACCTTGTCGTCAAAGGAACACCGCCCTCCTTATGGAACGGATGGTGACTATTTTAGCAAACCGTCTTTGGACGATGTTATAGAAGCGGTTTACCAGATGATGAACGATGCGGACCCGGTTAAATATCCGAAGCTTTATTAATTAGTGAATTAGTGATTGAGTGAATTAGTGATTTATTGAATTATCTTTCCTAAAATTGCTCTGAGTATAGCTTTTGTGCCCGCTTATGCGGGCTTTACTTTTTATATATGAATACTGATTTCTCCATTATATCCACCATTATCAAAAACCGGCGCAGCATTAAGCCCGTAATGATGAATGGCAACAAAATACCACCTGATCAAATTAAATCGTTATTAGAACTGGCCAACTGGGCGCCTACTCATGGCTTTACCGAACCGTGGCGGTTTGTAGTGTATGCAAACCCGCCTGAGTTTTGTCAGCAACACGCCGAAATGTATAGGCAAAACACAGGCCCTGAAAGTTTTGTCGAAGCAGTTTACGATAAACTTTTCCACCAGGGCGACAAAGCCTCGCATGTTATCATCGCTTTAATGAAGCGGGGAGATTTACCTAAAATTCCCGTTATCGAGGAAATTGAGGCGGTATCGTGTGCCATACAGAATATTCTGCTTGGAGCAACCGCCCTTGGGATCGCATCTTTCTGGAGTACCGGCGGAATGGCCCTTAAACCACCAATGAGAGCGTTCTTACATCTCGGGGCAGAAGATCACCTGGTGGGCGTTTTATACTTAGGTTATGCTGATGAGCATCCAATGGGAAGCAGGCTGATACCGATTGAAGAAAAAATCAAATGGATTTAACGATCCACTGAACTAAATTTCGTGTTTTTACGTTTAAACTCCCATCAGCCATTTCAATTTGGTTTATTTTTAACTTATTTATTTAATTATTAGTAAAAAGAAATTAAATAATGATCTTGCAAATTTGATTTTATTATTATTTTTGCCTTGTCACCGTTAATAAACCTGGTTGCTTTAGCTGATACTGTTAATTTTAATTGATTAAACTTTAAGAACAAATCAACTGAGTATGAAGAAACACTTCTGGTGGATCACGTGTGCCTTATTAACCTTTTCGGTTACGATCATTAGCTGGCGGGCCGAAAATATTACAGAATCAAATAGAATTGTTGTTGCTAACAAACCCGTAAAGTCATCAGCAAAAGAACTTTTCACTCAATATTTAGATCAAATTTACAATACTGCTCAGTTAAGTGAAGCAGGACTTGACCTCGCCGTATTTCAAAGGGCCGCCATTGGTTATTTTAATCTGAAAGCATCTAATAAAGTACCGCAATACAGTTCCATTATCACCATTGTTGATCTTGCCAAGTCAAGCTGTGCTAAACGCATGTGGGTAATTGACCTGATCAATAAGGAGTTAATATTAAATACCTGGGTAGCGCACGGGAATGGCAGCGGTAATGACATGGCAGACCGCTTTTCAAACGAAAACGATTCGCATGCAAGCAGCCTTGGGTTTTACATCACTGATAATATTTATAATGGCAAACATGGCCGTTCATTGCGGCTCGACGGTTTGGACTCTGGCTTTAATGATAACGCACGTGCCCGTTCAATAGTAATGCACGCTGCGCCGTATGTTTCAAAAGCTACTATTAACGCAAAGGGTCGTTTGGGACGAAGTGAAGGTTGTCCGGCCCTATCACCGAAGGTAGCAGGCAAAGTGATCAATACCATTAAAGGCAAAACCGTACTTTTTATAAGTGGAAACGACAGCAATTATACTTCCAGGTATTTGGACGAGGAAACTGCAGCCAATTATGTTTATCCGGATGGAACTGCCAATTTGTAATTGAAACTCTTATATCTAAATACTAAATTCTAAAAATCGAGTAATTTGCACAGGGTTTAAATCCGAAATTGAACATCCGAAATCCGAAATAAAACCATCATTCTGCTGCCAAAAACTTTTTAAGGTGATCGTATAAAACAATATCCAGCCCGTATACGTCGCGCCTGAATTGTAATTTTCCTTCCTGATCGGCCCAGCAGGTAATATAGGTGATATAAACCGGCACTTTTGGCCTCAATCCAATATCGGTTGGCGTAGGATTGTCTTCTGCCATGTCTTTAGCGACCATGTTATACCTGCTCGTATCACGAAATAAATTATGCGCCAGGTCCAAAGGTTTTTCAAGGCGAACACAACCGTGGCTCACCGCGCGCATAGTATACCTGAATGGTTCCTGGGCAGGTGTATCATGCAGGTATACATTGCTTCTGTTTTCGAACAGGAATTTTATTTTCCCTAAGGAATTATCGGCGCCTGGCTGCTGCTTAAATTCATAATCCGAATTTTCTTTGGTCACTTTCGACCAATCGATGGTTTCCGGGTCTTCTATTAATTTGCCATCCTTATAGACATTGATATTTTTATTCGCCAGGTAGTAAGGGTCTTTAACCTCTTCAACAATAATTTCCTTATTGGCAATACTATTAGGTATGTTCCATATCGGGTTAACCTGTACGCTATGGATCATGCTGCTGAGCAAAGGGGTTTCATGCGGAAAAGGATTATCTACGCGGCAGGTGTCGTTATAATTCTCCAGTGTATTTAGATATTTTTTATTCCGCCCTTCGCCTACACAAACTTTCATATTCAACACAGAATGTCCGCTATCTATCACGTCAAGGCGAAAATCGGGGATATTGACGTATACATATTTATGGTCTGCCGGTTTGTTTTTCCACCTTAATCGCTCCATATTCACCAATAGAATGCGCTTTGTTTCTTCCTTTGATAATTTCGGAGCCTGGAATCCATCAAGATATGCTTTTTGCAAAGTAAGGTATTCCGGGTCTTTAGGTTGTATACTATCCAGGTAAGCCTGCATATTTGTAACATAAAATACCCTGTTCATAGATATGCTGTCGGGGCGCAGGGTTTTTATAAAGTAGCGGGAGTATATTTTTTTCGGGCTTGTAATGCCATATTGCAGTGCACTTGAGTAATCGATCAGCGATTTTGCAGCCAGTATTTCCAGTTGAGCCATATAATAATAGGCATCTTCAGTTGTTTTTATGGCATTTTTGTCATAAAACTTGTTCATTAACGTCTCGATCTGCTCAGGCTGAAATATTTTAGGGTCGAGCCCATGTTCGTTTGCCTTCCGATAGTTAGCTATCATGGCCTTAAGGCCGCCATTCCACAATTGCTCCGTCACAAAAACCGGTTCATAATCATTCTGATCATAATGATCAAGGATCAGTTGAGGGTTGTCTATTTTTGATTTTTCAGTTGCGAAAACTTTTTTAAATGCCGCAGAAAAATCATCGGGATCAATATTTTTAAAAACCTTATTGTGTGTTTTTTTATAGAGGATAGTAGCCATTTCAGAGCGTTTCTTTTTGCAGCTTTGAATGGTTATTAAACAGCAAAGAACAAGTACCAATACAAACCAGGTAGTTTTCTTCGCATCAGCGCGTATAATCATATAGGATATTCTGTTAATAAAACTTAGATATAGCAATCTCTGTACCACGTAGCAATATGCGTATTTTTACGGTAGATTTGAATAAAAGATGCATTGGAATTTTACTGCGTTAAGGCTTACACTAAATGTTATTTTATAATGAAGAAGTATTTACCATCCATTTTTTTATTGTTGTTCAGTTGCCTGGCAATGGCACAAAGGTTTAATCCTGTAAATAAAGCAGCCGCGCCGGAAGTGAGGAAGCTGCTGAATTTTTTATACGATATCAACGGGAAATATATTCTAACGGGCCAGCACAATTATAATAGCGAGCTGAATACTTTTTCGGACAGCGCAAAGGCAATAACCGGAAAGTATCCGGCGCTTTGGGGGACAGACTTTATATTAGACGGAACGACCGATAGGGGGCAGCAGATAGTTGATGAGGCCATTAGGAAATCAAAACAGGGATACCTGGTTACGCTGATGTGGCACCAGGGAAGACCGACAGATGAGCCGCCGTATGGCTGGAAAGAAAGTGTTCAGGGTAAATTAACCGATGCTGAATGGCAGGAATTAATAACCCCGAATACCGCCTTAAATAAGAAATGGCTTGGGCAGATCGATAAGATCGCATCGTACCTAAAACAACTGCAGGATGCGCA
>JANYAB010000592.1 GCA_025355225.1 Bacteroidota bacterium | reverse complement strand
AATGGTTTGGTAAGCCGACAGTTTATCTTGTGGGTCATCCGATTTCCAAATACGACGACGGCTGAGGCGCACGTGCCAGTTACTAAGATGATCGTTTAAAAAATTTTGTATTGCACGGGCCGCTTTAGTTGGCTCAAAATCGGCATAAAAGTCATCCACATCCTTAGTCAAAGTGTTTAGTAGAGATAGTATCCACTGATCAATTACAGGTCGACTTTTAATATCTATATCTGCTTCATTGTAGTGAAACTTGTCAATGTTTGCATACAGCGCGAAGAAATAATACGTATTGTACAAAGTGCCGAAGAATTTGTTCCGTGCCTCATCCAACCCCTCTGTGTCGAATTTCAGGTTATCCCACGGTGCTGCGTTGCTGATCATGTACCAGCGGGCAACATCTGCGCCATATTGTTCGATAGTACTGAATGGATCGACCGCGTTACCGAGGCGTTTCGACATTTTATTGCCACTCTTATCCAGCACCAAACCGTTCGATACGACATTTTTAAAAGCCACACCTTTGTTGCCAACCTGTTTGTTAACCGCTTTTACCTCGTCGCTTACCTCACTAAGCATAACAGCAATGGCATGCAGCGTAAAAAACCAGCCCCGGGTTTGGTCGACCCCCTCGGCGATAAAATCTGCCGGGTAAGAATTGGCGAATTGTTCTTTATTTTCGAACGGGAAATGCCATTGCGCGTAGGGCATGGCCCCACTGTCGAACCAAACGTCTATCAGGTCGGGTTCGCGAAGCATGGCTTTGCCGTTTGATGAGGTCAATATCACGTCATCTACAAAAGGGCGATGCAGATCGGCCAGTTCAAAACTTTCAGGCATTAAACCCGCGACAATAGATATTTGGATTTCTTTTTCGAGTTCTTTGATGGAACCAATACATTTTTCTTCCGCGCCCTCTAATTCCCGCCAAATCGGCAAAGGTGTTCCCCAAAAGCGTGAGCGCGACAGATTCCAGTCCACCAGGTTTTCCAGCCAGTTGCCAAAACGTCCCGTTCCGGTTGATTCCGGTTTCCAATTAATGGTTTTATTCAGCTCAACTAATTTGTCCTTTACAGCAGTGGTGCGAATGAACCAGCTATCCAGCGGATAGTATAATATCGGTTCGTCCGTGCGCCAGGAGTGCGGGTAGCTGTGCTCGTATTTTTTAACATCAAACGCCTTATTTTCTTCCTTAAGCTTTATGGCGATCATCACATCGGTCGCTTTAAAACCGGGCGCTTCGCGTTCTTCTTTAGTATAGTATTCTTCTTTTACATATAAGCCTGCGTAGTCTGTTACTTCATTCACAAAACGACCCTGTTTGTCAACCAATGGCACTTCTTTGCCTGTTTCATCTGTCACCATTACGGATGGAACACCGTTTTCCTTACAGGCCCTGAAGTCGTCCGCACCAAAAACAGACGCGGTGTGTACAATACCAGTACCGTCCTCAGTGGTCACAAAATCAGCGGGGATCACGCGAAAGGCATTTTTCTCCAGGTCATCGTTGGTTACATAGGGCATTAGTTGATGATACCGCAAACCAAGTAAATCACGGCCTTTGAAACTTGCTTTGATAGTCCAGGGAGCTCCTCTCCGGCTCTCCCCGGTAGGGAGAGAGGCATAAGCTGCGAAATCACCGTTCTCATCATCGGCTTTAAAATATTTACCGACCAATTCTTTGGCTAAAACTACACTGACTGGTTGATAGGTATACGGATTAAAAGTGCTTATTTTAACATAATTGATTTTTTCGCCAACGGCTAACGCACAGTTTGATGGTAATGTCCACGGAGTAGTTGTCCAGGCTAATACTACCGTATCCTCGTCGGGATTTTCAAATAAGGTTTTTATAAACGGATGCTGCTGGTCACTTTTTAAATGGAACTGTGCAACAACGGTGGTATCCTTCACCATTTTATAAGTACCCGGCTGGTTCAGCTCGTGCGAGCTCAGACCCGTACCTGATTTTGGTGAATAGGGCTGCACAGTATAGCCCTTATACAACATATCCTTGTTATAAAGCTCCTTCAGTATCCACCAAAGGGTTTCAATGTATTCGTTTTTGTAGGTGATGTAAGGATCGTTAAGATCGACCCAGTAACCCATCTTTTCGGTAAGGTCATTCCAAACATCGGTATAGCGCATCACCTCTTTGCGGCATTCCGCATTATAATCTTCTATGGATATTTTCTTACCGATATCGTCCTTAGTGATACCCAAAGCTTTTTCAACAGCCAGTTCAATAGGCAGGCCGTGCGTATCCCACCCTCCTTTGCGTTTAACCTGGTAGCCCTTTAATGTTTTATAGCGGCAAAAAATATCCTTGATAGAACGTGCCATTACATGGTGGATGCCTGGCATACCATTGGCCGACGGAGGCCCCTCATAAAAGGTATAGGGGTTGTCTTCCGGGCGGCTGGTTACGCTTTTTTCAAAGATGTTGTTCTCCTTCCAGAACCCCAGCACATCCTTACCAATCTGCGATAAATTTAACTGCTTATATTCCTTGTACATCAATATGTTCTACCTCGATTTTTAGAGGTTGCAAAAATACGAAATTTACAACGAAAAAAATTATATTGCCCCGATGAAAAATAAAGTAAGGCGCACCATTTTGCTGTTATTAATAGCAGTAATACTATTTTCCGCCTCAATGGCAGTCCCGGCTTTAAATGCTTCTAAATGGGAAGATCTGATGCAGGGCGCGGCCCTGGGTTTAATGTTTGCCGGCATTATCAGTATTGTAAGTGCCCTGGTTGATTACATAAAATTGAATAAAACAGATAAATGAAGTTGGGTGCAAATTAATTTACCGCTCTGGCACGAAACGAGGCGACGCCTCTTTTTGTCTGAACCATGATTTTTCATTGATTATTTGTTTTTTAATGGTGTTCAGAGGGTTGCGCCGTTTGTAGGATGAATAGATTAACATGATCAACATCTGCGGTTTAGACAAATCAAGGAAATCCTTAAATCCAAAAAAACATGATTCAGACTATCTAATATGTCAAAGAACATTTTCAATTATTTTCACAAATAATCAGGTGTGAATTTTCCCTGTTCGCCGGCCGGCTATTTTGGGAATTGCAGGTATGAAACATAGATACTTAATGAGATGCCGATCGTCATCGGCACGGCAGGTATAAGAAATTTGTTGTAAATGGCCTAGCAAAGCCAGGCTTGCAGTTCAATTGTTTGTAGCCAGCTAATTTTGGCTGAAGCCCTTAATGTCTTGCTTACTACCGTTCCTTAAAAGGAACGGCAATGAATATTTTACCCACCCTGTTTTATTCATTGCCGTCGGGCTTTAGCCGACGGGTAAAGGGATATCGAAGCAGGGCTTTAGCCACAACTAAATTGATTGCAAACCATGAAAATCTACCTTGCTAAGTTAGCTAAAAAAATTAGTATTTACAAATATTCTTTAAAATATCTTTAGTAATAAAGATCCCTGCGACACAGATCGGCACCCTGTCTGCAACGCGACGAATTTACCTTTGTGATGACGGGTGTTGAGTTATCACATTAACTCTTTCATCAACTTATCAAATGCCGTTTTCAATTCAGCAAGTTCTTGTTCTACTTTGGCTAATCGTGCTTCCAATCCTGCACCCGGTTTTCTTCCGGACTCATCGGTATCATCATCTTCCGTCCAATCGGTTGTTCCACCCAATAAATGGATGTATCTTACCTCTTTTTGCCCGGGTCTCCTTGGCAATTGCTTTACATAAGGATTTTCGCCCGAAGCCAGTTTTTCCATTGCCTCTTGTATATCCTCTATCGATTCAAATTCATACAGACGGCCCGAATTGGTATTCAACTCGCCGGGAGTTTGTGGCCCTCTGAGGATCAGCAGGCAGATAAGCGCCACTTCTGAGGGGATAACCGGGAATACAATGGCAAAGTTGTGTTTGTATTTAACTGAACGGTCAGAGCCGCCGGTAGCCGTGGACACCAGGCCGCGTTTCCTGAGCATACTGATGGCCTGCATTACCGTTGGCTCATCATACTGAACCACTGGCTTACGCGATGATTTTTGGTTGCACGCTGCCGTGAGGCTATTGATGGTCATGGGATAATAATCGGGCGTAGTTCTGCTTTTTTCCATTAACGAACCAAGCACACGCAGCTCCATATCATCCAGTACAGGTAAGGCTTTCGATGAATCCATCGCTAAAGATAGAAAACCCCTTGGTTGCTCCAAAAAAGGATTGCCATTTTTTGCAAAACAAAAAAGCATCATCCTTTTATTGGAGGATAATGCTTTAAAAAACTGGAATGCGGTTTTTGACGCAGAGCGCTAAATTTAGTCGATGAAGATGTACGATTTCTTTTGATCTTCTTCGTAAACATGAACATGTTTTTTCACGTCCTGTTTGTTAGAAGTAACTTCAATTGTGTAATCGCCGTTATCAAGGCTGGTTAAAATGTAACCCTTTTCAGCTTCGGTGCCTTTTGTCAGGACATCTTTAAATATTACATTTTTATCCTGGTCATAAACCATAACCATTGATTTTCCGGGCTCTTGTTTGCTGACCTTAACCGCGAAGCCTTTTTCGGTGCTCAATGGAACGAAAGAAACTTCATCATTTGATTTGTGGATTTTAACTGCAGGAACTGCGGCAAAAACACTGGTACCTAATGCTAATAACAGTGCTGCTAATGTGATTGACTTTTTCATGATATTTTTACTTTTTTAATGTTAAACTTGAATTTGCTTTGTGCTTTCAATGTTCAAATCAACAACAAGTTTGGATACTAAAAAAATGTAATAGACCACCGCCCAAAAGGTGTAGACCAACAGCATTTTTTACCGGATAAGGCATATAAATCGCTCATAATCTGATAAATATAGTGTTGGTAGTCAAATTAATATTGCTTATAGATTAAATCAGCTGTTTCATCGAGGATTTTGACAAAAGGATATAAAATATCATGGATTTTCTCCACAAAAAAAGCATCACGCTTAGGATGATGCTCTCTAAAATAGGTAAGGGCTTTTATACCCGCGGACCAAAATTTTAATTAAAGAAGATGTACGATTTTTCTTTGGCCCTTATTGTACACATAGAATGGTGTTTTTACATCGTGTGTTTTAGAAAAAACTTCAACGGTGTAATTACCATTATCAAGTTGGGTAAAAATGTATTTTTTTTCAGCGTTGGTCCCTTTTGTCAGGAGATCCTTATATACAACTTCCCCATCGGCATTAGATACTATTACCATTGATTTTCCTGGCTCCTGTTTGTCTACCCTTACGGCAAAGCCCTTGTTTGTGCGAAGCGGGATAAGGCTAACCTGCTCACGAGTTTTATTCATTTTATGACCCTTATCCTTTGCGAAAACGGTCGAACTAACGCCTATTCCCATTAACAGGAATAAGACGGCCAATTTGATTGATTTTTTCATGATCTTTTAATTTTAATGTTTAACCTGAATCTATTTTTGTGATCGAAGGTTTAAACTAACAACTATCAGTTAAAAATATTAACATAGGAGTGAAGAAATTGTTTGAAAAATTATAATTTAAATGTCTCATAACAAGTAATATAGTCTGCCAAATACCATATTGAAAATGTAACTTGTTTATTACATACAACCCCGCAACTGTCAACCCTGCCGAGCCTGTTCATTCGCGTGTTTGCAAGGAAGGTTGAAAAGTTATGTAATTCAATAATAGTTGGCCATCAATGGGAATTGTGATAAAATAATCCTATAAATTACCACTCAAATGCGGTTAATTTGCAGTACAAATGTCTCTCTTCATCGCATCATTAAACTCCGGCAGCAACGGCAACTGC
>JANYAB010000589.1 GCA_025355225.1 Bacteroidota bacterium | reverse complement strand
GTCCGGTTTCATATGGCGAATGGTATTTCGCGCCTTCCACTACGTGGTACATTACTCCGCTGTTGCTGCCTGTATCTACTTTCCATTCCCATTTCAACTCAAAATTGGCAAACTTTTTATCGGTAACAATATCACCGCCCGAAGCACTTTTAGCAGCACCAAGGCATACCATGGCACCATCTTCAATTTCCCAATTTTTAACAGGCCCGGTTTTATTATAGCCATGCCAGCCTTTCAGCGTTTTACCATCAAACAGGCTTATCCAGCCTCCCTTTTTTTGTGCAACAGGTGTTTTAGTCTTTGAAACGGTAAATGCCAGTGATGCAATGACCATTAACAATACTGCCGATAATTTGAATTGGTTTTTCATGCTCATTTTTAATTTGATTAATAAAACACGTTTAATAAAAAGGGGAAATAGTCTTCTCACAACTATCACAGGTAAATTTATACTATTTGGCCGATAAATCAATATCAGCCGGTAAATATCCGGGAGAAACAATTATTGGCTATTAGAGGTGGCTCCTATGGAGCCGTCTATACTTGTATATGTTTTCTATAAACAGGATGCTCCCAATGGAGCCCGATCTCTTTTTCACTTCCCTTTTTCAACTTCGTAGAAGTTCCCTGTTTATAGAAAAAACGAAAAATGAGATTTGGGCTCCATAGGAGCCTCCTATATTTGACAAGTACCAACCGGCCAATCAAATATTCCACCAGTAGGTCCATTTTATAACCAATTGCCTGTTCTTTGGGGTGTAAGGAGTGGGCGTAGAGTTTTCTCCATATACAATAAACAGGTCAGAAGCAGGCTTGTAACGCCATTGAAAACGGGTATTTACATTCATATTTCTTTGCTGGTCGTTATACTGCACATAGGTGGTAAAGTACAGGGTATTGGTAAACGTAACATCCACTTTTGGTCCGATGAGCGTAAACCGGGTGGTGCCGTACGGCGATGGCAAGCGCAGGTCCTGGTAGGAGCCATTTACCGCGATATTTACATAAGGCTGAAAACGGTAACCAACCTGCCCGGTTACGCTTATCCGTTTCCCGTTGTCGTAATAGCCTCCATAGGTGCTTTCAACCAAATAAGTAAATACGCTTTGGGGTTTTGATACCAATAGTACATCCAATGTATTATACCGGTTTTGGGTGCCTGTGGCAAGCTTGGGCTTACCAGTATTGGTAGGATCAAAAGGCTGCAACAATTTCACATAATCATTAATACCCGATACAGTTATCGTGCTTCGGTTACGAAAGGTAGTGACATACGAAAGCGCGCTTTCGTTATCCGTGCGGTTTAAACTTTCGTTAAAAAAATAATTGGAGGTAAACTGAATGCCATAACTCAATACATCTCCTTTTTTCGGGAAAAAATTGCGCAGCAGTGAGGGGCTTAACTTTACATATCCAACACGCGGGACATAACCTACCGCAGCATTGTAGTTTTTACCTACATACTCTTCCTGTAAATATAAAGTCCAATGTTTGCTTAAGTATTGCAGGTGGTCGGCAAGCACAAAATCATGGCCGCTAACGCCGGGGGTAAACGATTTCAACCCCAATAATTTACCTGTCCAGATATTGCTTGACGATGCCAGGTTAAATTCCATGCCGACATTACGATTATAGCTTTCGGGGTTGCCGCCCACTACCGGGGCAGAACCGGTGACATCTTTATTAATAAAAAGGAACCCGATATTCGATCTTTCAAACACCCGTCGTTGCAAAGTAAGCACGCCGTAATTGCCTGCTGCCAGATCGTTTGCGCTCGAATTACCGGTTTGGATATCCATTAAGCCGATGCGCCAATCCCTGTTCAGCTTGCCGGTAAGTCTTGTTCCGAAATCAATAGGCTGGTTTAGCCCGATCCGCCTTGAAAAAAAGGGCCGAATATCCGAGTAACCAAAATTGGAGAACAGGTCGCCATTCTCGAGAAAAAACTGCCTTTTCTCGGGGAAGAAAAGTTCATAACGGTTCAGGTTGATCACCTGCTGATCAACATCCACCTGCGAAAAGTCGGGGTTAACTGTAACGTCAAGATTTAGGGAAGGGGTAACAGAAACCTTGGCATCTCCTCCCGCCTCGCGGCGAAACTCAGTGCCTCCTTTATTTTGGTAATCTTTCGATACGCCTGTAAGCAGGTAAGGGATAATAGAAACATTGCTGCTCGAAGTTGGCGGCTGTTCGTCCCAAACCAGTGTCCCGGTGTAAGCTAAAGAAGCAGTAGGAAACTGTCGCGGAACGGGCGCCCAGCTCGACTTTTCGGTCGCCTTAAGATCGTTCCGGCTAAAATTAATACCCCATTCCTTTATTCCCTTTTTATACCGGATACTTTTAAACGGAATAGCCGCTTCAAATACCCATTTATCCGGGTAGTTTTTTACGGAGGACGTCCATTTGTTATCCCAGTTCAGGTCCACACTGCCACCGGCGTACATGCTTCCATCCCATTGTGCACCTGCTGCGTTGGCGCCGAAGGTGAAGCCGTCGGTACGGGCGTCAAAAGGGTCGATAAAAAATATGAAGTTGTCGTTCTTCAGAAAACTAAAATCCCGCTTAAGCGACTCCACCATGTACGGCCCGGGGATATTGGAATAACAAATAGCCAAAATATACAGGTTCTTGTCATCATACGTCATGCGTACCACTGTATTCACATTGGCCAGGCTGGTATCCATAGGCAAAACCATATGGAAAGCGGTGGTCGAATCAGCCTGCCTCCAGGCGGGTTCGTCCATTATACCATCAACGGTAATAGCCGAGTTTGCCCGCCTTATATGATACTGATACCCGGCATTCTGCTTTTGAGCAATAGCGTTAAAACTAAACAGGCCGCATATGATCGGTATAAAGAATATTCTAATGTTTTTGAGCGGATAAAATAATTTCAATACGTATGGGCTATTTGATTCAATAATTTTTATGCCGGTAATATAACAGCAAAAAAGATAATATTTGTTATATCTTCACTTAGCCATAAATCTTTTACAATTAGGATTTTACCGAAAATCAAATCATTTATGCTGATATTGCCATAATGACATGAAAATTTCACAAATCAGCTCAAATACGCATTCTGTATTCTAGGTTTCTTATATTTCCAAATTTAATTTAAAAAAGAGTTTTTAAGCTGATTTT
>JANYAB010000579.1 GCA_025355225.1 Bacteroidota bacterium | reverse complement strand
ATAGATAGAAATTGCTCGAAAGGTTGTGCATAAAGAAATATTTGATTGGCGTTAAATATTCTTTAATATATTGATTATCAATATAATGCACAACTTTTTCTTTCATTTTTATATCATTTTTTTAATCGCACAACACGTTAACCTAATAATTAAATATCATGAAAATCATATTAACAAGCGTCATGGTTGGCGATCAGGATAAAGCGCTTAAATTTTATACGGAGATTTTAGGTTTTATAAAAAAGGCTGACTTCCCCATAGGTGAAGCAAAATGGCTTACTGTGGTTTCGCCGGATGCGGAAAATGGAGTAGAATTATTGTTGGAACCAAACTGGAACCCGGGCATTCAAATAAATGGTGAGCCTGCAGCAAGGGCATACCAAAAAATACTTTTTAACGCAGGAATCCCTGCTGCAGCGTTTGGCATTGTGGATATCCAAAAAGAATATGAAAGGCTTAAGGAATTAGGCGTGGTATTTAAAACTACCCCAACGCAGATGGGGCCGGTAACAATTGCAGTATTTGATGACACTTATGGCAACCTTATACAGATTGTGCAGAAATAGATTAATTATGTCGCAATAGCCCCGCTAAATTGACGGATTAAAAACCCTTAGCCCTGGTTTATTGTTGATAGATTTGTGTGTAACCTATTTTTAAAAATATTCCTATGATTAAAGACACAAAAGCATTTAGCAGTTTTTCAGTAAATGATCTGGAAAAAGCAAAGGTATTTTATCAAAACGTTCTCGGCTTAGAAGTTGCCGAAAATCACGGATTATTAGAACTACATATTGCCGGCAGCAATCCTGTCATGATCTATCCCAAACCTAATCATGTACCTGCCACCTTTACTGTTCTAAACTTCCCTGTGGATGATGTAGAAAAAACGGTGGATGAACTTACTCAAAAGGGAGTGCCTTTTGAGCATTACGACATGGAGCAACTTAAGACCGATGAAAAAGGCATAGCACGTGGAAATGGAGGGCCAACGATAGCCTGGTTCACAGACCCTGCCGGGAATATCATATCGGTGCTCGAGATGATGTAAATTTATTACATCGCCTCTTTATTGTTTATAAAGATTCAATCCTTTCGGGATTAATCAGAACCAGACTCAACCTTGTGGCGTAGCCTTTTTCGGACGTTCCTATATGTCACAAAAAGAGGTATGTAGAGGAGCTTTTTGTAACGTGCAGTCTCATGTATCCGCAGAAAATAGCGCATACAATTCATCCTCCCAACTGGGGTAAGTATTTTTATTTTATCCTATTTATAACCAGCACCTTATCAGCCAAACTGACCGGTACTAAAACAACATTATTTTGAACAAATACCTTTTCTATAACTTTCCCGCTAACCACATCCGTCCATTCTCCTTTATAAACGCCCTTCGGGAGGTTTAAAATTATTGGGTATGTTTTCATAGCTAAATGCTCCACGTAAACGATCCATTTGGCCTTTCCATTGCTTAAAACTTCTGTCATGGCGCCGGGGGATGCCGTTACAACAGATTGGTCAGGATGCATAATTGCCAGATTAAGCTTATCAAATAGATGCTTTAATATTCCAAACTGTCTGCGTAAAACCGGACTCCCGCCACCGGGGGCGGTGTAGGTTGAGTCAGTGCCATTCTCAAATCCTACAGAAAACGAATAATCCAGCTGGTTGAATAAGCCGCCGCCCGCCATCAGGAACCGCCAGGCCTGCCGACGGTAAGTAAGGTCTGAACGACCGGCAAAACCAGTTTCGTTGAAGCCAATAACCTTATTCAGGTAAACGTTTTCAGTGACTGCTTTTGGTAGCGCATAATGAAAATTGAATATCGATATATTGGGATCAGGGTTGGTAATCGGGTATTGAAAGTTGGATATGTTTTGAGATATTAAATGTTTAACGGGAAGATGGCTTTCCTCATCTTTTATCCATCCCGATACTTTTCGCTGCCAGTTATTTGAGCTTTGCGCAACAATTTCAAGACTGTTCCTGAAATCTTTTGAATCACCGTACTCATTGTGAAGTATAACTGTATCCTTTAAGGTAGCATAGGGTTCGTTCTGTACTTCAAAATAGAAATTGCTGAATGAATTTAATTCCTTCACTATTTTCCGAACATATTTTTCCTGGTAAGGCAATATATTCCCATTTTTAAGAGAATTAACCAGCGATGATTTGATAGAATCCGTATGGTTTACGTTGTTGTTCGAGTTTAAAGCGCTGTACTGCCAACCCGTTTGGTAATAGGCAGAAAACAGGTTGATCTCTACAATAACCCCATTTTTTTCCGCCTCGGCTATAAACTGTTTTAATCGTGCAAAGTAAGTGTCGTCCCATTGAGTAAGATCGAATTTATTGCCACCTAAATTGAAGCCCGGTATATTGCTTCTTCTCCAGGGTAGCAGGAGATGGGCTTCATCCGGTGCAAGCGTGTTTCTTTTTATACCAAAATCACCCGGCTTTTCAATGTACGCACCAGTAAATAGCCTGGTTAGGTTAAGCCTGTCTTTGGCCATTGCCTGCAGAT
>JANYAB010000544.1 GCA_025355225.1 Bacteroidota bacterium | reverse complement strand
ATAGCATACATAAATATCTAATTTGCCATCCCCATTTACATCTGCAATAGTTACGCCTGTTTTCCAGGCGCCGGAGCGGTTTGCTAAACCTGATGCAGAGGTAACATCGGTAAATTTCATGTGTCCTTTATTTAAATAAAGTTTGTCACTTGTCATATTACCGGTAAAATAAATATCCTGCAAGCCATCTCCATTTAAGTCGCCAATTCCTACGCCTCCGCCGTTATAAAAATACTCGTAGGTTAAAATATTCGCATTTGCACCTTCGGTAAGGGTATTACTAAAGTCAATGTGAGTTTGTTCAGGAGACAGCAATTTAAATAAAGTTTGTTTTGGAGCTGCAGCTTCTGGTCCGGCGGATCTTTTTTTACATCCAACGGTAAATACTAATAAAACTATTATCAATAAGAACCTGTCAGATAGCATATAACGCAATCGGTTAACTTTCATTCGATCCATTTTTGGGCACCTATTCCTGTCATCTGTCAACACTGGTTTATTCGTTATTATGAAAATACGATTATGGAAAAAATGCCAGGACCCTCCTTTTTAAGGGTCCATGGCATGGCATTTATAAACTAAAACTTTCTTTAATTAATTTTCACAACTCTTATATTATCAATTGCTGCGGCAAAAGCAGCAACCTGGACTGAACTGTCATTTAAATACCAAATGTTCATACCATTGTTGCCGCTGGCTCCCACTAAAGCCGTTATAGATGCGGCCGGTGTTCCTGTTCCATTACTTGATTTAAAGTTTGATAGTGGAATAGTTACAGTTTGCCAGCCATTGGTGCTAAATGGAGTTATTGAACCATCGCTATTTTTCCATGGCTGATAAAGCGCTATATAATTAAAGCCATAATTTACAGCGACATAAATGGAGCCGTTTGCCCATGGTGTAGAATTAGGCACTGAGATTTCGAATTTTACGGCATAATTGGCTAAGCTGTTTGAAATATCAGAAGCTGGCACCCATTGACTACCTCCCATATTTACGCCGGGTTCAGCCCACCATTGACTATCATTAGCCGGAAGATTGGATGCGCTCAGCTGACCATACCAGCCAGTATTGCCCGGATAAGCCGCGGGGCTGTTTGACGAACCGCAACCCCATGGGTAACCGTTAACATTATCCCAGTTTTGAAATACGCCGTCAACGAAATCGTGAACTGAGTAAGCAGTAGATACTGTACCAGATTTTGTTGTAATTGAAACAAGACCGCCGGTTTGCGTAACTCCGGTGGGTACTGCCAGCTTAATGTATGTACCGTCGTTTGAAGACGTATAACTTGTAACAGGTAAGCCCGCGTAAGTTAAAGTCTGCACGAAAAAGAAATTAAGGCCGTATATCTTAACTGAATCGCCAGGATTGGCATCCTCGTTAGAAATACCTGTTATGGTAGGTGCAGGCGGAACAATAGGGAACTTGTAGGTAACCTGCCCGGTGGAAGTCACTACTTCAATGGTATTGAGCTGAGCAGCAGCAACCGAACTAAATGGTATAATGGATGGTACCATTACCGGAAAATTATTATCAGAGCCCAAAGCTGTATTGATAGAAGCTTTGATGCCATCAAAATAAACTGCTGTTACTCCAGTTAAATGGCTGCCCTGCAGTACCACATAAGCGCCAGGTCCGGTTTGGACAAGTACACTGTCATGAGGTGAGGGTTTATAAGCCCTTATGCCGGTAATAACGGGTGTACCGGTGCCTTTAACAGTATTATCCTTTTTACAGGAAGAGTGCATAAACATCACTCCTGTCAAAACCAGTATCATTACTGTATTTATAATATTTACTGAAGTCTTTTTCATTTTAAAAACTTTAAATGGTTTAATATTTTATTTCAGTTTCTGCGGCTTATTTAATAATAAGGTACCGCCGGTTGGTTTAACAACGGATCAGCAGTAACCTCGACGGCAGGGTAGGGCAACGTATAATATGCCGGATTAACCTTGGTAACAGAGCCCGACGGTTCAGCCGCTACACCATTGTTGTAAGTAAATGCATTGCGGTGTTGTGCTTTAATAAACGCATCAGCGGACGTTGGATCGTAATCATGCCACCTTTTCAAATCAAACCAAAACTGGTATTCCAGTGCAAGTTCAACTCTTCGCTCCTTAAATATATCGGAAAAGGATATGGAGTTTACAGTAGCTAAACCGGCCCTGGTACGTATCATATTAAAGTACGTTAAGGCTTCGGGGTCGCTTGTGCTTGGATTCGTTCCCAAAATAGCTTCGGCGTATACCAGGTAAACGTCAGACAGGCGCAGCAAATAATTAGGACTGGCATCGTGCATTAATTGTATATTAAGTCCCTGGTTGGCCAGCGGGCCGCCGTCAACATATTTTTTAACATAAGCGCCATTTGCATCGGTCATTTTGTAGCCATTGGGGTCCTGAGCAGTCACTAACTCCGGATAAGTATCGCCATTCAGCATAAAAGTGGCTTTGCGACGTTTATCGCCAGGCGAATAATTATCGTACATATCCTTGCTTATTCTTAAGCCATCCCAGCCGCCGCCACCCAAACCGTCAATATTGGGATCTCCTTCTATCGCGGTCTCCCTGAAATCATTAGTAGTCCAGGCAGCACCCGCAGCTACTGTAAACTGCAGGCCAAACAGCATTTCGGGACTGTTGTTATTTGCGGTTAAGAAAGCGCTATAATAATCAGGATCGAGAGATATTCCGCTGTTGTGAACGACGTCGGCTGCATAATATTTAGCGCTATCCAAATCGGCTTGTACGCGTGTACCTGTAATGCCCGACTTTGTTAAAAATACTTTGGCAAGCAATCCTTCGGCAGACCATTTATTAACGCGGCCCGGCTGCGGATCTGAGGCCGGCAAATTATGAGCAGCATAATGCAGATCATTGATAATAAATTTATAAACATCGCTTTCAATATTCCGGTGCAATAAAGGCTTATTTATCAACTTATCACTGCTTTCAACTATAGGAACGGAGCCCCATAATTGTACCAGGTAAAAGTAAGCTACGCCACGCATAAATCGCGCTTCGCCCATGGCAGCCATCCTTGCCTGGCCTAATGATGCCGGACTAAAATTAGTGATGTTGTTGATTGTGGTATTTGATTGCGCTACCACGTTGTATAACGAACTCCAGCCATAACTTAACCCGCCGTATCCATTTGCTATAGTAAAGTTTGAAAATTGCGAAGCGTTAGTGTTATACGGGTTACTAACGGTATTGCCCGACATAACGTCGCCAACATAAACGATAAAAGGATAATTAAAATCAAACCAGGGCGAAGTATAAAGATAGCCGGTAGCCGCCCTAAGCTCGGCAGTGTTTTGATAGTAGGTATTTACAACTAATTGCTGTGTTGGAACACCCTTGTTCAAAAAATCTTTCTTGCAGGCACTTAAACCAATCGCCGTAAGTAAAGAAAAGACTAATATTTTTTTAACGTGTTTCATGTTTTCTATTTTTTAAATAATGAATTATAGCCCCACATTAAAACCAAATGTATAAATGCGCGGAGTTGGGTACCTGCCCCAATCAATACCAGCCGTTAAAGCATTAGTACCCTGACCGGACTGATTTGGAACGTTAACACCAACTTCCGGATCGTATCCGGGATATTTGGTTATGGTAAATAAATTTGAAACGTTACTATAAACTCTTAACGAATGTATGTGCAGCCTGGCAATAATAGCTGCGGGGATATTGTAACCCAGGGCCAGGTTTTTGAGGCGTAAATACGATCCGTCATGAATAAAACGCGACGATATCCGATTATTTTGATCAGGATCACCAGAAACGCGGAAACCAGGTACCGTTGTAGTTGGGTTGGTTACATAAACATTATTGACATCGGTTTTAGATCCGGCGGGATCAATTAACGCAACGTGTGCGTAATTTGTCAGCGTTTCAAAATAGCCGGTTTGACCACTATTAGGATCCTCATGCTGCTGCTGAGTAAAGTCTAATATTTTATTGCCGTAACTTCCGGTAAAGAAAACTGTAAGGTCAAATCCTTTGTAGCCAAACGTATTATTGATACCGTAAGTAAATTTAGGCAGTGGCGACCCTAAATCAGTTTGATCATTTGCATCTATTACACCGTCATGATTCAAATCTTTATACTTGGTATCGCCAACCCATATACCCTGGGTGTAGTCAATAGTGGAACCTGCGGGGCGCGCTGACGAATTTAAATCGGCGGCATTTTTAAAAACACCCTGGGCTATGTAACCGTAAAAATCGCCGATGGAACTGCCAACTGTAGTTTTACTGACAAGAACGCTTGCATTATAAATTTTACCATATAATGCAGTGCTGCCGGTATTGAGTGATAATATTTTATTCCTGTTTAACGAGAAAGTAAGACCCGTAGTCCAATTGAAATTAGTAGTTTGAATATTGTGTGTATTCAAAGTAATTTCAAAACCACGGTTTTGGATAGACCCAACGTTACCCCATGGAGCCCCTAAGCTCCCTGATCCATTAATGCCCCCATAGTTAGGCAACGGAATTTGCAGCAGCAAATTATTTGTTTTGCGCTCATAAACGTCGGCAGTAAGTTGTATGCGGCTTTTAAATAAACTTAAATCAAAACCTGCATCTATACTTTTAGAAGTTTCCCAGCTAACACCACTGTTTGCTATATTAGTAACGCCGGCAGTTGAGCCAAGGCCGCCAAGGCCAACATTTACGGCAGCTCCATAAGTATATGCAGGTAAGTTTGCGTTATTGGTAAGGCCATAACTCCCTCTTAATTTTAGCTGGTCAATGAAGGTAGCATTTTTCAAAAAACGCTCCTTTTCAACATTCCACGATCCACCAAAGGCATAGGTACCAACCCAACGGTTGCCTGGGGCAAAATTTGAATTACCATCTCTGCGATAAGTGGCGGTAAGGTTATATTTGTATTTATACCCAACCGTGGCACGGGCCAGATAGCCTTCATTTGAGTAAGTACTTTGCCCTCCGCCGTTTGATGCACTTAAAACATTACCCAAACTTAAATCCTGTGGGTTATTGGCAAAAAAACCTGTACGGCCACCAAATAAACTGGTGTAAGTGCCAGTGCTTGCTTCGTGCCCCGCAGTGGCATTAATATTAAAGTTAGCTCCGTAATGATCGTAACTTAAATAATTACGCAGCGTAAAGCTTTTGTTATTGGTTGCAGAAACCGAAGCGCTATTAGTTGGTTGCAGTTGCCCGTTGATTACAAAGGTTGGGTAAAACTGATTAACGTTGCCATAATCAAAATTACCCGTTACTTCATTGTGCAGTTTCAGCTCCTTTGTAAAAATAATATCCCCATAAATACTTCCGTAAGCCTGTGTACGCTGTACTATGTTGGTGTTTAATGCCGCAGCCGCTACCGGGTTCGGATTGTAAGAATTAGGTACCGATTGCCCGGGAGTTGGAACAGCCCCTATACTTCCATCGGGATTAACCGGGGCAATATTTGGGGGGAGGCTAAGTGTTGCGTTTATAAGATCGTAAACGCTGGCATTAACATTTTGCTTGATTGCTGAAAACGTTAAATTCGTTCCTAAGTTCAGCCAGTCGGTTGTTTTATTGTCCAGGTTAACTTTAAAGGATGTTCTTTTAAAGTTTGAGCTTAAAACGATACCATCCTGGCTCAAAAAGCTTCCGCCGATGTAATAGCGTGTTTTGTCATCAGCCCCACTGACTGATAAATCGGCATTATACGTACTGGCATTTTGAAATATCGCCTTTTGCCAGTCGGTACCTGTACCTAAATATTTAGGGTTAGCGAAATCCGAATTGGGCGTATAATTGAGAATCGAATCCTTGGTATTTGTAAACGTCGCGTATTGCTGTAAATTCATCATCGGCAAATATTTCGGTATCTGCTGAACTCCGTAATATGCATCGAAATTAACGAC
Source organism: Bacteroidota bacterium (assembly GCA_025355225.1). Taxonomy (GTDB): domain Bacteria; phylum Bacteroidota; class Bacteroidia; order Sphingobacteriales; family Sphingobacteriaceae; genus Mucilaginibacter. Next base: position 2,255 of record JANYAB010000544.1, on the reverse strand, counting down.
AGGCGCGCCTTTTTTACCCCGCTTGGTGGTAACTATGATAACACCGTTGCTGCCCTGTGAGCCATAAATAGCAATAGCCGAAGCATCCTTTAACACGTCAATTGACGCAATGTCATTGGGATTAATGGTTGATAATGGGTTGTCGCGGGTACCGCTGTTCCCCATATATATGCCGCCTGTTGATGAAGACTGCCCTGGAGGAATGATCACCCCGTCGATAACATATAATGGATCTGTGCCCGCGTTTATCGATCCTATACCACGCACCTGTATGGTTACACCGCCACCGGGCTGACCTGAATTTTGGGTAACGGTAACACCCGCCATCTTACCTTGCAAAGCCTGGTCGAACGTAGTGGATACCGTGCTGGCGATATCTTTGGCTGATATTGACGCTATTGCTCCCGTAAGATCTTTTCTCCGCGCATTACCGTAGCCAATAACAACAACTTCGTTTAAGTTGCTGGTTGCTGAATTTAGCTTGACATTAATTAAAGTGTTTTGCTCAACTGTTATTTGCTGGGAGATATAACCTAAAAAGCTAAACGCAAGTATATCACCTGCCTTTGCGGTTATTGCGTAACTGCCATCACTGGCGGATACTGTTCCGGTCGTTGTTCCTTTAAGTATAATACTGACTCCCGGCAACGGTTGGGAATCGTCAGCGCTTGTTATCTTTCCGACAACCCTAATGGTTTGCGCGTAGCCTGAAAGACATAACAACATAGCTGCTATAAATAACGAAATGTCGCATTTCATTCTTCTTTGTAAATTTTTATCCATTTTATAAAGGGATTTTAAGATTTTTTAATAATTGGTTCATTACTCGTTGGTTAGTGGTTACTTGGATTTAATTTTTATTCCTAATTGTAGTTTTCTCCATATTTAAAGTTTAAATTGTCATTCAGCCCGATAAAAACCCGTTTGCGGTCAGTGAAAAATATTTGCCGGATATGACTTTAACGCTGAAATAAACAGCTATAAAAGCGCTGGAAAGATTCCAGTGAGTTTTTATCGCGACAAAAAATAAAATGACCTGGTTGGTTTTGTTATTTATAATTGTATTACACAACAATGGTGTTTAACACACCGTATTGAATACGCATTCCCAAAAGATGAAACTATGACAGTTAGAAAAAAGGAGATAGGCGACTTGATAACGTTTATAGACCAAATGTTAACTTGTATTTAAGTTTCTGTAAATGAGTCGATTAATTGCTGTTAAAATAAAAAAAGACCTGATCTTGAAGGTGTTTAATCAACTTGTGAAATGAAAACATCACAATTTTGTTACAGGGAACCCGCAAAGCTATCTGTATGATCTTGAGAATAATGCTAAATACCCGGATGAAATTTAGTAGGTCAGAACTTTTCAGCGGACCCTGTTGGCATTTTCTTTTGCCGAATGGAATCGGCGTATGCAGATGGGAGTATATTATACTCGTCTTTGAATAATTTTGTAAAATATTTGGGTGTGTTAAAGCCTACTTCGTATGTTATTTGGCTGATATTCATTCGGCTATTCTCCAATAGATACACCGCTTTTTTCAGCCTTATCGACCGGATAAATTCAACAGGCGATTTACCCGTAAGCATCAACATCTTTTTATATAGTGTAACCCGGCTCATGTTCATCTGTCGGCTCAATTCTTCCACAGAAAGGTTGTAGTTTAAAATGTTCTGCTCAATATATTCAACAATGTTTCTTAAAAGCTTTTCGTCATCAGTTTCCATAGCAACTTCCTGCAACTGTACGTTCATTTGTTTTTTATAGGTGCGTTTAAAGTTGTCTTGCAGAATCAGCAGGTTTTTGATCTTTGACAGCAATATTTCGAAATTAAACGGCTTGGTCATGTAATCATTCGCGCCTATTTCCAAACCTTTTAATTGTTCTTCTTCACCAGTTAAAGCAGTTAATAAAATAATAGGAATGTGCGATGTGCGTTTATCATTCTTGATTTTTTTGCAAAGATCAATTCCATTCATTTCGGGCATACTGATATCGCTTACCATAATATCCGGATGTTGTGATAAAGCCTTTTGCCAGCCTTCTTTACCGTTTGAAGCTTCAATAATAAAAAATGCTTCCCGCAGGTTGTCTTTTAAATAAAATCGGAAATCGTCATTATCTTCGACAAGCAATACAACCGGTTTTTTATTGACATACTGCTGGTGATGCTTTTCGTTATAATTATCAATTTGTAAGTTCTTCAGGCCTTCAGGCGCTGCAGAATCGTTGCTTAAAGTAATTACGG
>JANYAB010000536.1 GCA_025355225.1 Bacteroidota bacterium | reverse complement strand
CCGGCAGCAACGGCAACTGCTACTACATTGGCAACGAGCACGAAGCCATATTGGTTGATGCGGGCATATCTTGCCGCGAAACGGAGTTGCGGATGAAAAGGCTGGGGCTTTCCATGCAAAAGGTAAAGGCCATTTTTGTATCGCACGAACATTCCGACCATATCAGCGGCATCCCGGTATTATCCAGAAAATATAACCTGCCTGTATATATTACGGCGGGGACGCTGCAAAACAGCGGTATGAACATTGATGCCCAAAGGGTAATATCCTTTGTTGCTTACGAGGGAGTAAAGGTTGGCGAAATGCTTATTTCGGCATTTCCAAAATTCCATGATGCTGCCCATCCGCACAGTTTTATCATTTCCTGCCGTGATATTAAGGTAGGCGTATTTACCGATATCGGGGGAGCCTGCGAACATGTTACCAATCATTTCAGGCAATGCCATGCTGCATTTTTAGAAGCTAATTATGACGAGGAAATGCTGGATAAGGGAAGATATCCGTATTATTTAAAAAAGCGTATCCGAGGTGGCCACGGGCACTTATCCAACAGCCAGGCGCTGGAGATATTTATTAACCACCGGCCTGCTTACATGAGCCACCTGCTATTATCCCACCTCTCAAAAGATAATAACCGGCCTGAGCTCGTTCACGAACTATTTAGTCAGCACGCCAACGGCATTGAGATCATTGTAGCATCGCGGTATGAAGAATCGGCTGTTTATAATATCAACGGGCTACCAGTTTCTGAACAAAAGCAAGCTAATGTAGTGGCAGGCCAGTTGCAGTTTAGTTTATTTTAAAGGGATATCAATATCACCAGCCAGGCAATCCAAACTAAAACTGAACTACCTGTAATTAACTGTATCCTACTTCTCTTTTTATTTTTATCTTCATATTACTTTACTGTCAATTAATCTATGAAGATGCCTTTTAAGAAAACCCTGTTTAAAACGCTGAAAATAAGTGGTATTATATTTGGATCGATATTGTTTTTGATGTTTATACTGCCGGTGCTTTTTCCAAAAACCATCACTGATAAGATAAAACAACTGGCCAATAAGAGCTTAAACGGTAAGGTTAGTTTCTCAGGAACAAACCTGTCGTTCTTTAAGCGCTTCCCGGAACTGACATTGACGCTGGAAGATTTTTCGCTGAAAGGTACCGCACCTTTTCAGGATGATACGCTGGTGGCGGCTAAAGATATTTCTTTTGCACTTGACCTTACTTCACTGCTTAAAACCAAGATCAAAATAAGCAAGATATACCTGAGCCAGGCCTTTATCAACATCGAAGTGGATAGTGCGGGTAAGGGTAATTATAACGTTTATAAATCAAAGCCCGAAACTCCAAAGGATAAAGCAGATACTGCCAGCGCGTCGTTAGGGATAGCCCAAATATTGATAGAAAAAAGCCATTTAGTTTATGACGACGCATCTATCCCGATGATGATAGATGCGCGTGATTTTTACTACAAGGGCAGTGGCGACCTGACAAAAGATGTATTCGATCTGTACACGCATATGGAGGTCGGCTCCATGGATTTTTCTTACGGTAATCAGCCTTATGTGATCAACAAAAAGATAAATGCCGACCTGGTTACAAGTATCAACACCAAATCGCTGGCGTTTGCATTTCAAAAAAACGACCTGATGATCAATCAGCTCCCGGTGCAGTTTAAGGGTAAATTCGGGTTTTTAAAGGATGGTTATGATATGGACTTTAGATTTACCTCCTATCAGAGCGATCTGAGCGATATTTTTACCGCCCTGCCACCAGCGTATGTAAAATGGGTGAATAACACTGATGTTGACGGAACAGGGGTGATACAGTTGTCCTTATCCGGGAAGTATATCGCATCAAAAAATATAAAACCCGATATTAACTTCAGCATGAAAATAAGGAACGGGTATGTTTCCAACAACAAAACACCTTCGCCTGTTCGGAATTTGTATGTGGATATGAATGCCAAAGTGCCTGGCCTTAATCCGGATAGCCTGTCATTCAATATGGACTCCTTATCCTTCAACATCGATAAAGATTACTTTAACTCAAAACTCCGGATAAATGGACTAAAATCACCCTACATATATGCTAAAGTAAATACTGAGATTGACCTGGAAAAATGGAACAGGGCCTTCGGTGTTAAATCCGTACAGCTTAAGGGGCGGTATTCCCTTCATTTGCTTGCAGAGGGTAAGTATACTACCGGTATAAAAAAAACTGGCTTAAGGCATATCGATACGGTGATAACCAGTGTCCCGAAGTTTAGCCTGAAGTCGTCATTTAAAGATGGGTATATCAAATATGCTAAGCTGCCGGAAGCGATTAAAAACATTGGCTTTACATTGGATGCCTCTTGCCCGGATAATAATTACAAAAATTTCACCTTGCAATTGGAAAACCTGAATGCCAATGCACTAAATAATTTCATAAAAGGATATTTTAAGTTAAGCAATACCTCTGGTTTACAAATGGATGGCGGTTTGCAGGCCAAATTTCACCTTGCTGACCTTAAACAGTTTTATCCTGCTGACAGTGTAGACGTCCGTGGCGATCTGGATTTTGATGTGCAAACAAAAGGTAAATACATCCCGGCCCATAAAATATTCCCCGTTACCAAAGCTGAGATCAACCTTAAGGACGGGTATATACAAACCAAATATTACCCGCACCCTGTCGAAAACTTGCAGATCAGCGCTAATATAGTGAACACAACGGGTTCGCTCAGCGGATTTAAAGTAATGATCAAACCGGCATCCCTTCAATTCGAGGGCCAGCCATTTTTGTTAAAGGCCGATCTGCAGAACTTTGCTAACCTTCGGTACAATATTACCTCGCAGGGTATGCTGGATATTGGCA
>JANYAB010000535.1 GCA_025355225.1 Bacteroidota bacterium | reverse complement strand
CAATTTTAGATCATATAACAAAAGGCGGATTCAAAATAAGCGCCATGAAATATACCTGGTTAACCCCTGAAAAAGCAGGTGAGTTTTATGCCGTGCACAAAGCGCGTCCTTTTTATACCGACCTGGTAACATTTATGTCATCAGGGCCTATCGTTGCTGCCATACTGGAAAAAGACAATGCAGTTGAAGATTTCCGCAAACTGATAGGGGCAACTGATCCGTCAAAAGCCGAAGCAGGTACCATTCGCCAGCTGTTTGCCAAATCAATTGATGCCAACGCTGTTCACGGCTCCGACTCTGATGAGAATGCGCAGATTGAAGGGGATTTCTTTTTTGCAGCTTCTGAGAAGTTTTAATTAAAATTACCGGATACGGATACCATTATATTCATATCCGGTAATTATTTCCACTATTATTTGTTTTAATAAGCTTTAATTAATAGCTTTACTACGTTGCTAACGTTACAGTTATCTATTACTTTACAACGTGGCATGATTGTTGAATTTAGTGACAAGTAATAAATACAACCATGAAACTATTAGTAAGATGTTTAGTGTATTCATTAATTATTGTTGCAATAATTGTTGTTAATTCGCTTTTTTTCCTTCATCACCCACCAGAGGTGCAATTGGTATTTATTACTCCTGGTGTAATTGTTCTGGGTTACTCAATTATAAGAGATGACATCAGGAAAAAATCTGCAGCCTCGGTGCGCTGGTCTAGAGGAAGATAATTTCATCAACTAATATTGCCTTAGCTTCATTATTTATTTTATCTATTATTTGCGTACGCATCATTTTCAGTTCGTTTTTTATTACGGATGATTCTATACGTAGAAACAGTTTTTTATCGTGAATAAAAATCTCTTTTGTTCTGTTTGCCACTGATTTTCCTACAAATAATGGCCATGATGCAATTATGCCTGTTTCGTCATAACGCCGTTTAATTTTATAAACCTGAAGCATTTGCTCAATAGCTTCTTTAAGCGTTTTATCGTTGGTTTTACGCATTGATTTCTCCTCCCGTCACCTTAAATAATTTCAGATCAACTTCAATATCCTTAAAAATATTTTCAACCTTACCTGCGCTGGTATCTGTAATAAACACTTGTCCAAAATCATTATTTGATACCATTTGCATCAACTTAGTTACCCGCTTGTCATCCAGCTTGTCAAAAATATCATCCAGCAGTAAAAGTGGTTTAAATCCTTTTTGTTGATACAAAAAACTGTATTGGGCCAATTTAAGTGCTATCAGAAATGATTTTTGCTGCCCTTGTGAGCCAAACTTCTTCATCGGCATTCCATGTATAGCAAACTGGAGTTCGTCCTTATGTATACCTGCTGTGGTGCGCTCAAGTACACGGTCTTTCTCCGTGTTTTTCTTAAGCAGTTTTGCAAAATTATCAGTCAGCAATTGCGATTCATAAACCAGGTCCACTTGCTCTGCATCTTCACTTAAAAACTGGTAGTGCCTGTTAAAAATCCCGGTAAAACTTTCCATAAAAGCATTACGTTTCGCAAATATCGCATTTCCCGATGCAACCAGTTGTTCGTCAAATACCGCCAGCAGATCCGGGTCGTACCTGCCGGTATCGGCAATACGCTTTAACAGGGCATTCCTGTTGATCAATACTTTATTATAGGTTATTAACTCATCCAGGTACAGGCTATCCGTTTGCGAGATCACATTGTCGATAAATTTACGCCGCTCCTCACTCCCTTCAATAATAATACTGATATCATAGGGAGAAACCATCACCAGGGGGAACAATCCAATATGATCCGCTAATCGCTGATAATCCTTCTTGTTGCGTTTGAACTGCTTTTTTTGGTTCCGCTTCACCCCGCATGCTATCGTTTCTTTTCCGCCATTCTTATTAAATACACCATTAATGATAAAAAAATCGGTCCCTTGCTTTATTTGCTGGCTATCTATAGGATTAAAATAACTTTTACATAAAGAAAGGTAATGTATGGCATCAAGCAAATTAGTTTTGCCGGCGCCGTTATTGCCTGTGAATGCGTTAACACCCTCGCTAAAAACCAGTTCCGCTTCGGAATAATTCTTAAAGTTAATGACAGATAATTGCTGTAAATACATAAAGGTTTTCAAAGTTACTGATTAGTTGATTGAGTTGATTGAGTGAGTGGTTGATTTGTGTGAACTTCATCAACTTAAGCAACCTAATCAACTCAATCCAACTTAATCAACCCAATCAACTACTCACCTAATCAACCAATAACTATTTATTTAAATTAACCTATTGCTAACAAACTTGAAAAGCGTATTTTTGCAAACTTAATTTTAGAATAGAAATGTCAAAAACCCAGACGAGTACCAGGATCATAGCAAATGATAAGGATTTTGGACAGACCGGCAAATTTGTGCGTGAAAACCAGAAAAGTTTACTTTTTATTGCCCTTGCTATTGTTGCAATGGTGCTTATTTACCTCGCCTACCAAAAAATGTACCTTGCTCCACGCGAGGTTACAGCTTCAAATCAAATGTATGTAGCACAGGATTTTTGGACTAAAAAAGAATGGGACAAAGCCATAAAAGGTGATGCCGGTTACCCGGGATTTGAAAAAATCATCAGCGATTATAGTAATACAAAAACAGCCAACCTGGCTTATTATTACCTGGGGATTGCTTATTTGAATAAAGGCGAATACCGTAAAGCGATTGATAATTTAACAAATTATCGCGGTGGCGATATTATGGTAGCAGCCGAGGCCCTTGGTGGTACAGGCGATGCTTATGTAGAATTGAAAGATTATGACAAAGCAGTAACTTACTTTAAAAAAGCGGCTGATAAATCACAAAATAAGTTTTTATCTCCGTTTTACTTAAAAAAGCTTGGCTTGGTATACGAGGCACAAAATGACAATAAATCTGCATCGGAAACTTACAAAAAAATAAAAAGCGATTACCCTGAAAGCACCGAAGCACAAAGCATAGATGCTTACATTTCGCGCGCTGAAGCTAAACTATAGAAGGCATTTCGGATTTGGGATGTTCGATTTCGGATTTAGTAAAATCGAATAGGTAAATCCGAAATCTAAATTCCCAAATCCGAAATACAACATGGCTACCCAACTTAAAAACCTGTCTGATTTTTCGAATACCGAAATACCTCCTGCCGTTGCTTACCGTTTCGGCATTGTGGTAGCAGAGTGGAATGCCGAAATAACTAATGCATTGTACCAGGGAGCTTATCAAAGCCTGATCAACCACGGAGCACTTCCGGATAATATTTTCACCTACGCTGTTCCAGGCAGCTTTGAATTGACGTCCGGCGCTGATATACTGTTAAAAAATCTTAAATTAGACGCTGTAATATGCTTGGGCTGTATAATCCAGGGTGAAACCAGGCACTTTGATTTTATTTGCAATGCCGTGGCCAATGGCTTAAGTAATGTCACTTTAAAATACTCCAAACCTGTAGTATTTGGAGTTCTAACTACCGACAATCAGCAGCAAGCTATCGACCGTGCCGGGGGCAAACATGGAAATAAAGGTGATGAAGCTGCTATAACTGCCATAAAAATGGCTAATTTGGCTGAAACATTGAACGACTAACTTACGTTTAACAAGTAGTTTTATAAACTATGAAAAAAATAATTTACATCGCTCTTTTAGCTTTAGTATTGGGAGGCATTACTTCATGCTCAAATAAATTGTGCCCGGCTTATAATTCTTATCCAAAGAACAGCCGATAACAGCCTAAAGTCATTTTTTACTTCTATTGAAACTAATTCGGGCTGAGACCGTATTTTTGCGGATTAGTTTATCGTTTTTTTTATGAATTGGATATCGTTGGAGTCAGCAGAACAGCTGGATGGGATTAAGCAGCAACAGGGTTACAGCATTATTTTTAAACATAGCATACGTTGCTCCATCAGCCTGATGGCAAAAAGAAGATTTGAGATGGACAGGGACAATCTGCCTGACAACCTTCCCCTTTATTTTTTAGACATTATAAATCGTCGTGAACTTTCCAACCAAATAGCCCAGGATTTCCAGGTTCATCATCAATCGCCACAGTTATTGCTGATAAAAGACGGTGAATGCATTCTTGACCAATCACATAGCAGTATTTCGCTGGAAGAGGCGCTGGCTGAGTTGAGCTAAATTGCCTTAAAGGCTGCATATGGCATGAACAAGTGTTAAACGATCAGGATATGGATCGCTTTGCCCTTCAACCATTTGCAATCACTTTTACAATTACAAGCTTTTTACTTATTTTTGCATTATGATCGAATTGCCGGTGATACCTGTAAACCAAACCCAACGCAAACCCGACTGGTTAAGAGTGAGGCTTCCGGTTGGAAAAGAATATGCCCAGGTTCGCAGTTTGGTGGATACACACAAACTGCATACTATTTGCGAAAGCGGCAGTTGCCCAAATATGGGCGAATGCTGGGGGGCGGGTACTGCCACATTTATGATATTGGGTAATATTTGCACAAGATCCTGCTCATTTTGCGCAGTGGCAACCGGCAGGCCATTGGCTGTTGACCTCGACGAACCAAACCGGGTGGCTAATTCGGTGAAACTGATGCAGGTTAAGCATTGTGTTATTACATC
>JANYAB010000437.1 GCA_025355225.1 Bacteroidota bacterium | reverse complement strand
TTCATTTCTTTCATATCTTTCGAATCTGAAGTAGCATCAAAAACGCCAAGGTCGACCGGTTTACCGCCAACAAGCGCCCATAGCTGGTACTGATGATTTTGGTCATTAACAGGCATATTAGCATTTGCCATATCAATCATCACTTTCTTTTTCGCAGGGCTCCAGGCAACTGTTAAAACTGATGTTGGTGATTTTGCCGTACCCTGTAATTTAAGCAGTTTAAATGATGGATCGCGGAAAATACTTAATTCATGGTCCATCAAATTCACTCTATTAGAAAAATGCTGATTTTGAGTTTGTAATGATGCTAATAGCGTATTTGACTGTTGCAGCCTGTCATAAACAGTAACCAATGCTGCTATGCTTACAATTAATAGGGCAAGGCTGGCCGCAAAGGCATACTTATAAAAATTGCCCGATTTGTGTTTTTTAAAGGGGATAACATTGTCTGCTGTTTCTTGTGATGGGAAATTTCTGTCATCACCAAAATTGGTAAGCAAGCTGTTTAATATTCTTTCACGCTGATTGTCTGACGGCTCGACGGCATTTTCTTTCGCATATAATTCCAAAGACCTCTCAATCTCATCCAATTCGGCCTTTATAGCAGGATGCTTTACGGCCATAGCTTCCACCTGCGCCCGCTCTTCGGATGTTACATCACCTAAAACATAGAGTTCCAGTATTCCTGATTCGATATATGTTTTTACTTCTTCCACTTCAATTAAAATGTTTTCGCAACTGTATTATTGCCATTCTTAACCGTGTTTTAATAGTACCCAATGGTATGCCAAGTTCATCGGCAGCTTCCACATGGGTATAGCCCTTAAAATATACCAGGTCGAGAATCGATTTTTGCTCGGGTTTAAGTTTTTCTACCAGTTCCTTGATGCCAAGAAGTTCGGGCTTGTAAACTGTATTCCTCTGCTCGTCTATAAAAGCTACGTTATTTTCAAGCTCCTGGTTTTTATTTTGGTTCTTGAAATCTTTTGAACGGATTTTATCTATAGCAAGGTTGCGTGCAATATTTACCATCCAGGTAAACAAGCGGCCTTTTTCGGTACTATAGCTCGGGAATGAATTCCAGATCTTCACAAAAGTATCCTGCAAAACGTCTTCTGCTGTAGCGGTATCATTAATAATTCTTGAGATAACCCCGAATAGCGAGGAGGAATACATATCATACAATGCCTCCACAGCAATCTTTTCCCGTTGCCTGAGTGCAAGCACAAGCTCTTCTTCAGATAATGATATTTTTCGCCTTCTGCTCAACTTGTGTGAAGATATAAATGATTAATCAGATTTCAAACAGATGCTTCTCTGCGTGATAGGAAGAACGCACCAAAGGCCCGCTTTCCACATATCTAAAACCCATATCTAAACCAATTTGTTTATAACGATTAAACTGATCCGGATGAATCCAGTCGATTACCGGGTGATGGGCGCGCGTGGGCTGCAAATATTGGCCAAGCGTTAATATTTGAACACCAGCTTCAAGCAAATCATTCATTGCTTCCAATACATCCTCTTCTTTTTCACCCAATCCAAGCATAATACCTGACTTGGTACGCAGGCCAGTTTTTGAGATCCGGTTTAAACACTCAAGACTGCGATCATATTTTGCTTGTATCCGCACTTCACGGGTTAAACGCTTAACAGTTTCCAGGTTGTGCGATACCACTTCCGGACGAACAGCGAGTACTCGTTCCAGGTTTTCCCATACACCTCTGAAATCGGGTATAAGGGTTTCGAGTGTAGTTTCAGGGCTTTCTCTGCGTATTGCGTTAATGGTTTCAGCCCAGATAATTGAGCCGCCATCTTTTAGGTCATCGCGGTCTACTGATGTAATAACACAATGCTTAACCTGCATCAGTTTCACCGAATTAGCTACCCGGTTTGGTTCGTCGAGGTCAACAGCCAATGGCCTGCCGGTTGCGACTGCGCAGAATGAGCACGATCTTGTGCATATATTACCCAATATCATAAATGTGGCCGTACCCGCTCCCCAGCACTCGCCCATATTTGGGCAGCTGCCGCTTTCGCATATAGTATGCAGTTTGTGTGTATC
>JANYAB010000372.1 GCA_025355225.1 Bacteroidota bacterium | reverse complement strand
TGCCTTTAACATGGGGAACCACCTATCCATATGATTGCCCGGAAGATTCAAGTCTTTTTTGCAGAATATCACCTCCGTCTAAATCATGTAGAGATGAAGTGCAAGCGAATTTGATCCCGTTAGATGCAGTCGCAATACCTTTGGCAGCGATTTATAAACCAAATTCCCTTACTGTTATCGGCTACACCAGCACAGCCGTGGATTGTGCCGACTGCACGTTAAGAGGGGTTACAAAGCAGCCTGATTTTTGGAAGTAAAGATGAGCAAATTGAAAAATATAGCTTTTATAATATTTGCATCGGCGACAATGTCTGGCTGTAAACAGGCCTATGATCCGCCTGTTATCGCGGGTAACAACAATTATCTTGTTGTTGAAGGTTTAATTAACAGTGGACAGGATTCAACTTTCATCAAGTTAAGCCGTACGGTCAATCTGTCGGGTTCGGTAAAGACAAAGCCAGAACTGTATGCGACAGTTACCGTTGAAAGCGACCAAAACAATAGCTACAGCTTACAGGAAATAGGTAACGGTCTGTACTCATCAGCTAATTTAAATCTGCCAGGTACCGCAAAATATCGCCTGCGGATAAAAACATTGGCAGGTAAAATATACCTGTCCGACTTCGTTGCAGCAAAAAATACCCCTGGCATCGACAGTATATCTTATCACGTACAAAATGGTGGCGTACAGTTTTATGTTGACTCCCACGATCCGCAAAACAATACCCGTTACTACCGCTGGGATTTCGAAGAAACATGGAAATATTTGAGTTATAACCAATCAATTTTGAAGTTAGGAGCCGATAGCCTTCCCACTTTCAGGCTTCCCTTTATTAACAGCAGTGATGATGTTTATGATTGTTATAAAAACGGTCAATCGCAGCAAGTCTTACTTGGTTCCTCGGCCAAACTAAGCCAGGATGTAATAGCTAAACAGCCGATAGAATTTGTTATCCCCGAATCGGGTAAACTATCCCATGGCTATAGCATTTTGCTCAGACAATATGCCCTAACATCAGACGCATTTACTTATTGGCAAATTTTGAAAAAAAATACGGAGCAATTAGGAAGCATTTTTGATGCGCAACCGTCGTCGTTACAGGGTAATATTCATTGTACCACTAATCCCACCGAACCTGTTATTGGCTATGTAAGCACATCAAGCGTCAAAACGAAACGAATATACGTTGACCCCACCGCTATATTGTTGGGTTTTCCGTATTATATTCCGCCACCAAGCGCGGATGAGTGTATATCTGGCTTCATCCGTATTGCACCCCAGGAAACCTTTAAGGACCGCCTGGTCCGAACGGTTGGCAACGGTGACACGGTATTGCTGGCGGCGGTTCAGCCCGCTAATTCACCGGTTATAGGATATTCGTATATACAAAAAGATTGTGCGGATTGCAGGGCGAAGGCGCCTTTCGGGACTAATGTTAAACCGGCTTTTTTTCCTTCTTATTAAATGAGGAATAAATTATATGTATTTAGAACTGTGAAGATGGTTTATTAAATTAAAAATGAGATGATTAAATTAAAAATGAGAAAAGCGGATCATATAATTTATTTATTTGTACTTGCATTAGCAATAATAACTGGCTGCAAAAAGCCTTATGCTCCTCCTATTGTTACAGCTGATAACAATTACCTGGTGGTAGAGGGGATAATTAATACAGGGCAGGATTCAACTTTCATAAGATTGAGCCGAACAGTAAAAATTTCGAGTACTACAACAGCAAAGCCGGAGCTAAACGCAATCATTACTGTCGAAAGTGATCAAAACGATAGCTATTCTTTAAAGGAGGATAGTGACGGTCTATATTCATCGCCAGCTTTGAACCTTTCGATGACCAATAAATATAGGTTAAGGATAAAAACAGCTAACAATAAAGAGTATCTGTCTGATTTTGTCGAGGCTAAATCTACCCCTGCAATTGATAGCGTAACCTATGAAGGAAAAGATGGTGGGGCGCAGATTTATGCAAATACGCATGATCCGCAGAACAAGACGCGCTACTACCGTTGGGATTTTGACGAGACCTGGCAATATGTTGCCTTTGAGCAATCGTTTTACAAATTGGGGGCCGACGGTTACCCGGTATACAGAAATCTAAATAGCAGCGATAATCTTTATTTCTGTTACAAGAGCGGCCATTCGAAGAATGTATTGATCGGGTCTACGGCAAAATTGACCGGCGACGTAATATTTAAATTACCCGTAGATTTTATTCATGCCGAATCGGGTAAAGTATCACATGGCTACAGCATTTTGCTGAGGCAATATGCCTTAACAGAAGATGGGTATAACTACTGGCAAATTTTGAAGAAGAATACCGAGCAGCTGGGGAGTATTTTTGACGCGCAACCATCTAACTTAACAGGCAATATACATTGTACTACTAATCCCGCCGAACCGGTTATCGGTTATCTGAGTGCTTCAACTGTTACTACAAAACGGGCATTTGTGGATCAGTACAAACTAATATTGACCACCCCGAATTATTTGCCACCGCCGGACGCATCAACTTGCCCGGGGGGCACAATACATGTTGCGCCCGATAGCACTTTCAAGGAACGGCTCCAAATAACATTAGGTAGCGGCGATTCGGTATTAACCGTTGCTGAGCAACCAATAGACGCACCGGCAATTACCGCGTATAGGTACACCCTGGTAGAGTGTGTTGACTGCAGGAGGAAAGCTCCTTTTGGCACCATTACTAAACCAGTATTTTGGCCTTATTAGGCTGTTGATAAAATTGAACTAAATAAATAAAATTTGAACCAGCACTTTAGACGGAAATAAAATTATGAAACAAATGGCAAATATTCTTCGAAGTATGATCAGCGGTTTAGCACTGGCAATACTATTTTCGTTTACAGTTTCTGCTCAAACTTTAAACGATATCCGGGGCAGTTTTAACAACTACAGGCAAAATGCCTTGCAGGAGAAAGTATATGTACATACGGACAAAGGGGCGTATCTTACCGGCGAGATATTATGGTTTAAAGTTTATGTTGTTGATGGCATTAATAATAAGCCCCTTGACCTGAGTAAAGTTATTTACGCAGACGTACTGGATGAAAACCAAAACCCGGTAATGCAAGCCAAAATTGCATTACATAATGGAAGCGGCAGCGGATCATTATACATACCGGTTTCTTTAAGTAACGGCAATTACCGGCTAAGAGCTTATACCAATTGGATGAAGAATTTTAGCCCGGGTTTTTATTTTGAGAAAAAGATCACGATAGTAAATCCTTTAAGATCGCCGGGTACGCTGGCCAAACAAAACAATGCAGATTACGACATTCAATTTTTTCCTGAAGGGGGAAGTTTGGTGGGCGGGATGAATAGTAAAGTAGCATTCCGGGTTGTTGGGAAGGATGGTAAAGGGATTGCTTTTAACGGTGCAATTATCGACCAGAAAAATGATACCGTCGCCCGTTTTCAATCGCTAAAATTTGGTATGGGCCATTTTTCATTTACACCTGCTGTTAATAGCACCTACAAAGCAGTTATACGTGCAGAAAAGGGCAATCCTGTAATTAAAGAATTACCGGCTGTTAACAGCCAGGGATATGTGATGCAATTAGCAGATAATGGGTCGGGGCAGTTGCAGGTAACAGTAAACAGTAACGCAGTCAGTTCAGATGGGCAGGTTTACCTTTTTGCCCATACCCGGACTTTGGTAAAAGTTGCCAGGAGCGCCGTGCTATATAGTGGATCTGCCAGCTTTACAATCGATAAAGGCATGCTTGGTGATGGGATATCGCATATCACAATTTTTAATGGCGATAAACAGCCGGTTTGCGAACGGCTTTATTTTAAGCGGCCCACCCAAAAGCTTTTAATAGAAGCTGCCGCTGACCAACAGCAATATGCCGGCCGCAAAAAGGTGGGCATCAATGTTTTGGCCAAAGACCAGGCCGGTAAGCCATTAAATGCCAACCTGTCCATGTCGGTATATCGTTTGGATGCTTATCAAGCGGTTGAACCGGGAGATATAGAAAGTTATTTTTGGCTGGGCGCTGATTTGCCCGGGAATATAGAATCGCCCGAATATTATTTAAAAAATGATGGCCCAGAAGCCACCGAAGCAGTAGATAACCTGATGCTAACGCAAGGTTGGCGGAGGTTTCAATGGAGCGAGGTATTAAAAAACAAACCGCCGGCATTTAGTTTCTTACCCGAATATGATGGTCATATAGTAAACGGGAAAGTGTTTAACCTGGCAACCAATATGCCCGCAAATGAGATAGTTACTTACTTTGGTATTCCGGGTAAACGAGTACAGTTATTTACCTCAAAGAGCGATTCGCTGGGTCGGGTGTTTTTTAACACAAAAGATTTTTATGGTCCCGGCGAAATTGTTGTTCAAACAAATACCGAGCGGGACAGCACGTACCGGATAGATATTTTAAGCCCATTTTCGGAACAGTATTCAAAAAGCCCGCTGCCCTCATTCAGTCTCAATGCTGATATGAAAAAATCGCTTGAAACACAAAGTTTAGGCATGCAGGTTCAAAATATTTATGCCGGGAATAAAATAAAACAATTTTATGACCCCGGTATTGATAGCAGCGCATTTTTTGGCCGCCCTTATAAATCCTATAAATTGGATGACTATACACGTTTTACCACCATGGAGGAAGTATTGCGTGAATATATAAGGGAATTATATGTAGTTCGTCAGCAAAAAAGGTATCATATTAAGGTGATCGATGAAAAAGGATTTTTAGAAGGCGATCCTTTAGTAATGCTCGATGGGATACCGGTATTCAACATAGATAAGGTAATTGCTGTTGACCCGCTAAAAGTGAAAAGACTTGACGTAATACGCAACCGCTACTTTTGGGGACCAGCCGACGCGGAAGGAATTTTGAGCTACACCACTTATAAAGGCGACCTGGGCGGCGTAGAACTCGACCCGCATGCCGTAGTAGTTGATTATGAAGGCCTGCAACTGCAACGGGTATTTTATTCGCCTGTTTACGAAACAGCCAACCAGGTGGCAAGCCGGTTACCCGATTTCAGGAACCTGCTCTACTGGACGCCGAATATAAATACAGGCGCGCAAGGTAAAAACCAGGTAACTTTTTACACCTCGGACCAGGAAGGAATGTATATAGGGGTGGTACAGGGGATTACTCCTAATGGCGAAGCAGGCAGCCAGTCTTTTACGTTTGAGGTTAAAAAGTGATGATATGACCTGCTTTTATGAGGGATTTTTTAAAACATTGCTTGTTTAGTATAACGTTTTTTCTTGCATCGTGTGAACATGATGCTTCCTGTGACAAGATTGCTAAAGACTTTAAAGACAATGCGCAATTCCATTTGGTATTAACTGAAAAGGAAAATCATCATAGTCGCGATGCCTTTTTTTATGGGATAGACCTAAAAACAAAAAAAGAAAACACCAAATTTTATGATGGAAGCGGATGGATTGCCCAAAATTTTGACAAGTTTAAAGTCGGGGATACATTGATAAAAGATGCCGGGAAATACACGATTATAATTAAAAGAGGTAAAAAGGCTATTTTAATTCCCTATGTATGCCAAAAATACATTAGCGATTATGATCGTAGAGAAATTCGTAAAGTTTATTATGATACAGTGTTAAAGAAATAAGGGTAGTGTAGCAATCCTGTTGCTGGCAATACCGTAGGTGCTCGGAAGAAATTTTAAAAGTAGGGGCATGTGCGATTCCCGCCTCGGGGCG
>JANYAB010000361.1 GCA_025355225.1 Bacteroidota bacterium | reverse complement strand
AAATTGCGTATGACAAAACGAGGGGTTTGGGCGATGATCTGCATGGCTCAAATTTATATTATTTTGTCTGAACCTTGATTCTCAGGATTAAAGGATTTTCTGATTAGGGCATTATTTATCATGTAATCAGGAAAATCTCGTAAGTAACTATGGTTCAAACAATTTCGGCCGAAGCTGAACTGCCGACGGGAAGAAAAAAAATTAAACCACAAACCGCAAATAACCTCAAAATTCGGCATTGGCTGGTTCGGGTAGCACAGACCAAGCCAAACCACTAACTTTCAAAGAATCAGACGCAGCCGACAGTTTTTTCTTTGGTACTTTCTTTTTTTCTGCAAAAAAAGAAAGTACATCCACTGACTTTCATAAACCAGCTTTCCTACCTACCAAAGCACAAACCGTTCACATGCTCATTTGCGAGAAACATTAATTATAGTATCGGCCAGTCAATTATACTAACCATTTAAGCATTCCTGCTTTTTATTACCTTTGCCACTATGGCATCCATCAAACCATCCGTACCTAAAGGTACCCGCGACTTTTCACCAGCCGAAATGGCCAAACGCAATTATATTTTTGACACCATAAAAAGCGTGTTCCGCAAATACGGTTATCAGCAGATTGAAACACCTTCGATGGAAAATCTAAGTACACTGATGGGTAAGTATGGTGATGAGGGAGATAAGTTAATATTTAAAATATTGAATAGCGGTGATTTCTTATCAACTGTTATTAAAGGGGAGATTAGTGGTGTCGACAGAGTTATCGACATGCTGATAGCTTCCGCTTACAGGGTAGACAAAATGCCTGGTAATGAAAGCCTTGGCTTTTCTGAAATGGCAAACCAATTTGAAAAGGTTAAAGATGATTGGAATAAAAACAAAATAGATGTTGGTCAAGTTCAACGCCTATTTAAGATTGATCTTGAAAAGTATAAGACTCCCGACGAATTTAAGATTGAATTCGCTGATTTAGAAATAAGTTCTAAGAAACTAACGCCAAAGGTGTCCGAAAAGGCCCTCCGTTACGATCTCACTGTTCCATTCGCACGATACGTAGTAATGCACCAGAACGAGATCACCCTCCCCTTCAAACGTTTCCAGGTGCAGCCGGTATGGCGTGCCGACAGGCCCCAGCGCGGGCGTTATCGCGAGTTTTACCAATGTGATGCGGATGTGGTTGGCTCTGATTCCCTGCTCAATGAGGCTGAATTTGTGATGATCTATGACGAAGCTTTAGGCAAACTGGGCATGGAGGATTTTACGATAAAAATCAACAATAGAAAAATTCTATCCGGCATAGCAGAAATTATAGATAAAAACGATAATATAGTTGACCTTACCGTTGCTATAGATAAAATCGATAAAGTTGGGCTCGACGGCGTAATAAAAGAGCTGCTGGAAAAGGGTTTTACCCAGGCTGACATAGAAAAAATAAAGCCGGTTATTTTGCTGGAGGGTTCGAATGAAATTAAACTAAGGAGCTTGCGCGATGCTTTAGCCAATTCAGTTGTCGGCCTAAAAGGCTGCGATGAGATAGAAACAGTTTTAAATTATGTTGATATCTGCAAGCTGCAAACCGCAAAATTAGAGTTGGATATTACTTTAGCCCGCGGGTTAAATTATTATACGGGCGCTATCTTCGAAGTAAAGACTAACGAGGTGGCCATGGGCAGCATCGGTGGTGGTGGCAGGTATGATGACCTTACCGGGATGTTCGGGCTGAAGGGGCTCACAGGTGTGGGCATCTCTTTTGGCGCGGATCGTATTTATGATGTAATGGAAGAGCTTGATCTGTTTCCGGAGCAAACCATCCAAACCACACAAGTGCTGATCTGTTGTTTTGACAAAGAGGGTGAAACCTATTCCTTGCCCCTGCTACAGCAATTGCGAAGCAATAATATAAGTGCTGAACTGTACCCGGCAGGCACCAAGATCAAAAAACAGCTGGAATATGCGAACAATAAACAGATACCTTACACTATAGTGATAGGCAGCGACGAAATGCAAAGCGGCCTGCTCACGTTTAAGGATATGGCGAGCGGCGTACAGGAAAAGTTAGCCGCCAGGGAAATCATTCACAGAGTAAGTCAGTTGTAAAGATGTTTTTGAAAGTTATTGGAACATTAACTTCGTTCGGGTTGATTTACATTAACACCTACAATCCACAATCGCTCAACACATAAAATTAGGTAAATTAGGCTGAATTTAAGTGAACCAACCATTATGAAATATCTACTTACAAAAGCACCAATAACCAATGTTTCTTTTCTTTTGTAGGTATCCACTTCATAATTGTTGGTTCAATTAAATTTCACCTAATTTACCTTATTTTTTTACTTGTTGAGCGATTGAGGATTGTAGTGTTAATGGTAAATCAACCCGAACGATGTTAATGTTCAAATAACTTTCAAAAATATCTTTACAGCTGACTTACTCTGTGAATGATTTCTCTGGCGGCTAACTTTTCCTGTACGCCGCTCGCCATGTCCTTAAATGTAAGCAGGCCGCTTAGCATTTCGTCGCTGCCTATAACTATGGTATAAGGTATCTGTTTGTTGTTGGCATATTCCAGCTGTTTTTTGATCTTGGTGCCTGCGGGGTACAGCTCGGCACTAATATTATTGCTCCGCAATTGCTGCAGCAGGGGCAAAGAATAGGTTTCACCCTCTTTATCAAAACAACAGATCAGCACTTGTGTGGTTTGGATGGTTTGCTCCGGAAACAGATCAAGCTCTTCCATTACATCATAAA
>JANYAB010000783.1 GCA_025355225.1 Bacteroidota bacterium | reverse complement strand
GGTTTAAATAATTCACAAAAAACAATATTGAAGGGCTGCTATAGATTAACAATATGCTCAACAAGAACATGCCAGAAAGTAGTTTCCACATTTTTGGCTGCAAAAAGAAGAGGCCAATAAACAATAGATAATAAAGAGCTTCATAGTTTAAGGTCCAGCTAGAATAATTGACAAATACAGGTATTTTGAAATGAAAATAAGGAGTGGCATTTTGAAGAAAGAACAAATTGCCCAACACTTCAAATACGGGGAAATTCCAAACGACCAGAATTGACAATAATATTGTAACGATATAAATGGGATATAGCCTAATAGCACGTTTTTTCAAATAGCCCTTTACATCTAGCGTCACTTTATCATTAGTAATACCAATCACATACCCCGAAATACAGAAAAAGATCAACACTGATAAAAATGGAGCACCAAAATAGGCGACATAAGTTGGCCATTTAAAATTGTCTAAAAGCAAATCTTCATGAACCGTCCCATGATTTATTACAACCAACAAAGCACACAATCCTCTGTACTGCTCGATGTGCTGACTGTAGCCGTGATTTAAATTAGAAGGACTAAGTGGCTTTTTAAGAAAACTTACGAATTGCGTGTACATTTATTTTTGAGAAATAAAGATGGGAAATTAGGTTTTATTATCTTAATTATAATAGCATAGTTAAGTTTTCTCTTCATTAAGATAACATTGTATTTAAAGTGTCTGCACACAATTCCGCCAAAACCAAATACCCCGCATCTGTGTAATGAATTTTGTCGCTGGACCAATAAGTTAAATTGTCAATATTACTTAAAATGCCAACTCTGGCATCGGACGCAATATCAATCACATAATCGTAATTAGTTCCTGTACCCCCTAGTACCATTGCATTAAAAAGAAGTCTTTGTACTTCAAACGAGTTTGTTGAGACCCCTGAACTATTATTTGTTGCTGGACTTCCAGGTACCATTTCCGAGGGCTCACAAGTTAGAACTGCTATCCTAGAATAACCTATCGCTCTTAGTTTAGTTAAGTAGGTATTTAGCGCACTGAAGGCCGTAACCGCGGTATCACCGGTAGCCAAGCTGTTTCTTCCTTCTAAAAATATGATAATTAACTTGGAGCAAAATCCGTTAGTGCTATAGATATCGGATGCTGATTGACTGGAATCAATATCTTCAATCCTTGCACCGTTTGATCCCTCATTAACAAAAGAAAAACTAACTGGCCCACCAAATGCTTGTACCAATTGACTTGGGAAGCTTGTACCAGGATACCTTTCATCCCCTGAGCTGCTATTATATCCTTTGACCAATGAATTGCCTTTAAATTTGATATAAGGTAATTGTCCTAACGCAAAATCATTTATTATTTTTAAGTTAGACATATGCACATCACTAATTGAAAGAGCGCTGTTCATATATATTTTTGTAAAAATATCGCCATCCCACCAAAATGAGCCACCGCCTAAACTCCCTATGTACATGCTACCCGTCATATTCATTTTATCTGTAGACAACGGTGAGTTAACTGTGCCGTATAATGCATTATTAACGTAAATATTTCGGTTCGTTCCATCATAGGTAAATGTTTCTAGCAATAATTGTTCAGCGTTATTATTATACGCTGGAACATTCTGGGCTGCTCCTCCCGACATACCTCCGATGTTGTATAATACATTGTTGGCTACATTATTTCGTGACCCGTAATAACTACTATTATTTTCATGTAGTGTAAATCCCGTCCCCGTCTTACTTGCCAATGTAATACTCGTAAAACTCTTATCAAAAGAATTATCCAGGAAATTACCCGTTAACAGCGTAGACGATGCTCCATCAAACCTGATTGCAGGCAAACCGTTCAGCACGTTCATGATAATTTTTGGCTGACTGGTGGTTGTCGCTTGTATTGCGTCTTTACCGTTGCCGGATTGATCATACCATTTAGCGATGAATCCGTTTGCACCGCTTATAAAGGTATTGATGCCTGCAATGTCAATAACTCCGCTCACAAAACCAAAATCAGCCTCGGTATTGTCACTGTCGCGTCGTACCCTGATGGCATGCCCCGAATACGTTGAGAATAATTTTGAGATGGAAAACGCCGCTTTGATGCCCGAGGAATAATTATCCAGGTAACTTGTTGGATTTACAAAAGCGGCGGCGGTATAGTTGAGATAAACCTGTATATAAAATGTATCACCCTTTTTTATGATGTATAAACTGTCTTCTTTTCCCGCTCCTGCAGACAAGGTGATAGAACCATCAGACGAACCGGCAACTTTGCTTTTCCCGATGATGGAAACCGTTCTGCTGCCGGTTGCGTCCTGCTTTAAAGTTAAAATAGCCACATCGCCGTCATTCATATTATTGATAGCGACAGAGCAGTTACCGACTAAAAAAAGGTTCATGTTTCTTTTAATGGAATAGTCCCATAC
>JANYAB010000303.1 GCA_025355225.1 Bacteroidota bacterium | reverse complement strand
AGTGGCAGCAGTTTTGGGCGGAGAATCAAACCTTTAAGGCAGACGACAACTCGGCCAAACCCAAATATTATGTACTCGACATGTTCCCCTACCCGTCAGGCGCAGGGTTGCATGTAGGGCACCCGCTGGGCTATATAGCTTCTGATATTTTTGCACGCTATAAACGTCTGAAAGGTTTTAACGTATTGCACCCGATGGGATACGACAGCTTTGGTCTGCCTGCGGAACAATACGCCATACAAACCGGTCAGCACCCAGCCATTACTACAGAGGCAAACATCGCCACGTATCGCCGCCAGTTGGACCAGCTGGGTTTTTCGTTCGACTGGAGCCGCGAGGTACGTACCAGTTCTCCCGACTATTATAAATGGACGCAGTGGATATTTATGCAGCTGTTCAATTCCTGGTATAATAAAACGGCTGACAAGGCCGAACCGATCAGCAAATTGGTTGAACATCTTGAAAAACAGGGTACAGAGGGCATTGATGCTGTATGTGATGAAGAAGTATCTGACTTTACTGCAGCAGAGTGGAAGACGCTAAGTGATCACGAAAAAGAAGTAGAACTGTTAAAATACCGCCTCACCTATCTGCGCGAAAGTACAGTTAACTGGTGCCCGGCGCTGGGTACGGTCTTAGCCAATGATGAAGTAAAAGATGGTTTCAGCGAGCGCGGAGGCTACCCTGTTGAACAAAAGAAAATGATGCAGTGGAGCATGCGCATTACCGCCTATGCCGATCGCCTGCTGCAGGGATTAGACACTATAGACTGGCCAGAACCGCTAAAAGAAATGCAGCGCAACTGGATAGGAAAAAGTGTTGGAGCGTCGGTTAAATTTCGAATTGTAGCCCCACCCAAACCCTCCCCGGAAGGGAGGGCTTTAAAAGAAATCGCGGGCGAAGTTAAAGTCTCCCCTTCCGGGGGAGATTTAGAGGGGGCTATAGAGGTTTTCACCACCCGAGCAGATACCATATTCGGGGTTACCTTTTTAGTACTTGCTCCGGAGCATGAACTGGTGCCTGTATTGACAACACCTGAGCAAAAGGCCGAAATAGCGGCTTACATCGCTCAAAGCAAAAAGAAATCCGAGCTTGACCGCATGGCTGATACCAAAACGGTATCGGGCGCTTTTACCGGCAGCTATGTAATCAACCCGGTTAATGGCGAGAAAGTGCCTCTTTATATTGCCGATTATGTTTTGGCAGGCTATGGTACCGGAGCCGTGATGGCCGTACCATCAGGTGATCAACGCGATTATCTTTTTGCCAAACACTTCGGCTTACCGATTGTGCCAATCCTTGACAAACAAAATATTGAAACCGAAGCTGACCCTACCAAAGAGGGCCACTATATCAATTCGGATTTCATGAACGGGCTTAATTATAAAGACGGTACTACTAAAGTCATTGCCTTTTTGGAAGAAAAGGGAGCAGGCAAGGCCAAGGTGAACTTCAGGATGAGGGACGCCATTTTTGGCCGCCAGCGATATTGGGGCGAACCTGTGCCGGTTTATTTTAAGGACGGCCTGCCCCACCTGATAGATGAGCAGGATTTGCCTTTGGTACTCCCCGAAATTGATAAATATTTACCAACAGAAAGCGGTGAACCGCCATTGGCGAGAGCAGAGGGATGGGCGTATAGACCGGGCTCAGTAGCCCCCTCTAAATCTCCCCCGGTAGGGGAGACTTCCCTTACGCGCGAGGCAACTTCTGAGTTAAATGAAGAGCCTTTGCCTGCTCATCTTACAGGAAATTATAGAGAAACTGCTAACCCTGTTTACTATGAGCAGCTAAAAGAATTTAGCCAGGAAAATCGTAGACAAACAACCGAGGCCGAAGATATTTTATGGCAGCTTTTAAGAAAAGATCAAACAGGGTATAAAATACGGAGGCAACACATAATCGATAAGTTTATTGCCGATTTTGTTTGTTTGGAGAAAGGTTTGATTATAGAATTAGATGGTCATCATCACAAATTGAACAAAGAAGCTGACGATTTAAGAACTGAAATTCTTAACTATTTTGGCTTCGAAGTAATCAGGTTTAGCAATGATGAAGTACTAAAAGATCCCCAAAGGATATTTGAAGAAATAAAACAAAAACTAAATTCACTACTGGAAAGAAGTGCGCACACCAAGGGCTCCCCGGGAGGCGGCGCTTTAAAAGAAACCGTGGGCGAAGTTAAAGTCTCCCCTACCGGGGGAGATTTAGAGGGGGCTAAAGGGACGGTTGGTTACGAATACGAATTAAGCACTATGCCAGGCTGGGCCGGTTCAAGCTGGTACTGGTACCGCTATATGGATGCGCACAATGACAAAGAGTTTGCATCAAGAAAAGATATCGAATATTGGAAAGACGTCGACCTTTATATTGGTGGCAGCGAACACGCAACCGGGCACCTGCTGTACAGTCGTTTCTGGAACAAGTTTTTAAAAGACATAGGCTTAGTTATTGAAGAAGAGCCCTTTAAAAAGCTGATCAACCAGGGGCATATACAGGGCAGGTCTAATTTTGTTTACAGGCTGATCGATGAAATGGACAGAGGAACAAACACTTTTGTTTCTTTCGGACTAATAAAAGATTATAAAACGTCTCCAATTCACGTAGATGTTAACATAGTAGAAAATGATATTTTGGATATCGCTAAATTTAAGCAATGGCGGTCTGAGTTTGAAAACGCAGAATTTTTATTAGAGAACGGTAAATATTTGTGCGGCGTCGAAGTTGAAAAAATGTCAAAACGGTATTACAATGTGGTTAACCCGGATGACATTGCTCAACGTTACGGCGCAGATACCCTGCGTATGTATGAAATGTTTTTGGGCCCTTTGGAGCAAAGCAAACCCTGGAATACAAATGGTATTGAGGGCGTGTTTAAGTTCCTCCGCAAATTTTGGCGACTGTTCCACAATGAGCAATGGGATTTTAGTTTATCTGAGGCCACTCCAACCAAAGCGGAGCTAAAATCGCTGCATAAGATCATCCGTAAAGTAGAGGAAGATGTAGAGCGATTCTCGTTCAACACATCGGTATCCAGCTTTATGATAGCCGTTAATGAACTGACGGAACTCAAATGTAATAAAAGAGCCATTTTACAGGATTTAGTGGTGGTTTTATCGTCTTACGCACCTCATATCTGCGAGGAGTTGTGGGTGTTGCTGGGTAATCAACCCGGCTCATTATCCTATGCTACATACCCTAAGTTCAATCCGGCATACCTGGTTGAGGATGAATTTGCCTACCCTGTATCCTTCAACGGCAAAACAAGGATGAACATAAACATTTCGCTAAGCCTTGAACCAAAAGATATTGAGATCGCTATTTTGGCAAATGCCGATGTACAAAAATATCTCGATGGGAAAGCGCCTAAAAAAGTCATCGTTGTGAAAGGACGTATAGTCAATATTGTATTGTAGACGTAACGAATTCGTGACTGTTACGCCTTATGACAATAAAAAGCACTTTGGCGTGTAACATTTCAACTATTTTCGCCTCCAATTACGAAAATGATTTGAAATGAAACGTTTACTTATACTTATTGCAATATTTTGTTCTGTTCTTTCGGCTAAAGCACAATTTGGCGTGGGCGGAGGCGGTTCGACAACCGTCGGAAAAATCGCTGGAACGCTGGTTGACTCTCTTAGCAAACAACCATTGAGCTATGCTTCAGTGAGCCTTTTCAGAAGTACTGGCAAATCCCCTATCAACGGTGTTTTAACCGATGAAAAAGGCGGCTTCAAACTCGATGGCATACATCCGGGGGCTTATAAGATAAGGATCTCCTATGTGGGCTATCCGGATAAATTTGTCGATGGCATAGTAACCACCGATTCCAAGCCGGATAAAAACATGGGCCAGATCGTTGTCAAGCCAAGTGCAAAGGCATTAAAAGAAGTATCGATTACTGGAACAGCGGCATTAATTGAAAATAAGATCGATAAGATCGTTTACAATGCCGAGAAGGACCTTACCGCGGTTGGCGGTAACGCAACTGATGTGCTGCAAAAAGTACCGTTGGTGGCCGTGGATATCAACGGCAACGTATCACTCAGGGGCGATCAGAATGTACGTGTATTGATCAATGGTAAACCGTCAGGCGCCACATCAGCGAGTTTATCGGATGTGTTAAAAACCATACCCGCCGACCAGATCAAAAGCATAGAAGTGATTACCTCGCCCTCCGCAAAATATGATGCTGAAGGCTCTGCAGGTATCATTAACATTATTACCAAACAGAAAAACATGTCGGGCATCAGCGGTTCGGTAAGCGGCGGTATTGGTACACGTCAGAATAATGGCAACTTCAATCTTAATTACAACAAGAACCGCTTTAGCCTAAGCATGAATGCGGGGGGTAATTTAACCTGGCCGCAAACTTCGCTGACTACTTTTGACAATGATATAAATGCTTTTGATAAAAACGGCAATCCTATCCACACTGCCACGTCATCGGCTGGTACGAGCTATTTGAAAAGGCATGGTGCCATCGGTAACGTATCGGCAGGTTATGATTTTAATGCATTTAACTCTATCCATACTAACATACGGTTGAACCAGGGTGGGTTTGATCCCAACACCAAAACAAATGCAGCTTTTACTGATTTTACAGCTGATACGATGAGCAACTATTCAAGCCACTCACTTGGGCATAATACGTTTGGCGGATTTGACTGGAACACGGATTATACGCATAAATTCAAAACAGAAGGGGAAGAACTGGATATTTCAACCCAATGGAGCCACAGCAGGACGGTTACCGACTTCACCAATTATTATTTTAACTCGCAGATCAAAAATATAAAGAATAACATCGACGGTTTGAATAACGAATACACCCTGCAAATCGATTATACTTTACCAATCAATAAGGTATTCAAACTGGAAGCAGGAGGCAAGGAAATATTAAGAAGATTAGTTGGTACGTCAGACGTGTTTGATTATGATTATACTTCTAACAGTCCAAATTTTAACACCTTTGTCTTCGATAATAATAATTCGAGCGTATATAATTACAATCAAAATGTTACGGCCGCCTATGGTGTATTTACCATCACGCTGCCAAAAGACTTTTCTATATTGGTGGGCGCAAGGGACGAGTATACCAGCATACATGGCGTTCCCCAATCAGCCGGCGATACAACTTTGAAACCATTTGATAACGATTATAATACGTTTATTCCAAGCTTAACCATACAGAAAAAACTAAGCTCAACGCAGACTATTAAATTGGCATATAGCAAGCGCATTACACGTCCGAGTCTGCAATTCTTGAATCCGTACGATAATAAAA
>JANYAB010000293.1 GCA_025355225.1 Bacteroidota bacterium | reverse complement strand
GATGTATTTGATGTTGGTCATAAGCGCAAGATAACAATGTGCGAAAGTAGCGATAACGCAAAAATGCAATCCACATAAGTAATTCACAAATGTGAATAACGCATTTTAAACTTTAACGACTGTAGTACCGACGTGGTATTGGTGTGGAAAACTTTGTTTGAACTAAGATGCGTAGGATTTGAGGATGATAGGATTATTGATCGAAATATTACATTATTACAAAAGGAGACTAAGATTTTTAGGATTGGAGGATTATAATTTCGCTTCTGATCTTAACATCCCAAAATTGTTTGAACTAAGATTCTTAGGATTGGAGGATTATAGGATGATTAGGCCAATGCCTATTTTATTAGGCAACCCTGATCTTAAAATCCTAAAATCTTACAAATCTTAGTTCAAACAATCTTACAAATCCTAGTTCAAACACATTACAAATCTTGCTTCAAACCACCCTTAATACCAGCGGCCCCTTGACATTCTTCCGCCTCCATTGAACAGGTTCAACAAAAACAGGATAATAGCAATTACAATGATAATGTGTATAGCGTCTCCGCCAACGTGGAAGGCAAAGCCTCCGAGTAGCCAGCTGATAACCAGGATAACTACGATAATATAAATTAAACTTCTCATTATTACAGAACCTATAACCGGTTAGAATTGTTTCAGGTATTTTAATCAAACCACCGACTTTACTAACCTCTACTAATAGGCTGTACCAAACTTAACCAATAAGCACATTGGTACACATTTCCGATTACTCTTTTTCTTTTTAATCAATTTACAAAGAACAATGACGGATTTTTAACGTTCTCCTCTTGAATTACCCAACAGCTATAGAATGGATAAAAAAACCGTAGCCATTATCGTAGCTCATCCCGATGATGAAACCTTATGGGCTGGTGGAACTATCCTGGAGCATCCCGAATGGCAATGTTTTATTGTAAGCCTGTGCCGAAAAAGTGACCTGGACCGTGCCCCTAAGTTTATTAAAACATTAAAGGTTTTTGGGGCCAAAGGTATCATGGGCGACCTGGACGATAGCCCTGATCAACAGCCTTTGGCTGAAAATGAAGTACGGGATATGATACTTGATCTTTTGCCCGGCCGATTTTTCGACCTGATTCTAACCCACAGTATTAACGGAGAATATACCCGTCACCTGCGACACGAAGAGGTGGGCAAAGCAGTTATTCAACTTTGGCAAAGCGGCGGGTTAAGTCCGGGAGAACTCTGGGCTTTTGCCTACGAAGACGGTCACAGGGCCTATTACCCAAGGGCTATAAAAACTGCGCCCGTTTTTAACATACTACCTGAGCAGCTATGGAACTTAAAATACAACATCATCACTGCTACCTACGGGTTCGGAGCAAATAGCTGGGAGGCACAAACAACCCCGAAGAATGAAGCTTTTTGGCAATTTACAAATGCTGCCGATGCCTGTGAATGGCTTGCCCAGAATAAGAACGAATTATGAAAGTGCTTTTATTATATGATTATCCACCCGGGCCCGGCGGCTTAGCTACCCAGGGAGATCTGCTTTGCAAAGGACTACTTGAAATTGGCGTTGATGTCCACGGAGTCCATTATGAATCTGAACAGGAAAAGGAATGGTATTACAGTTGGTTCAAACCAGACGTGGCGGTTGGGATTGGTTATTGGGGGTATACCCCGCAAATCATTTCACATCCTCAAAAATTTGGCGTTCATCCCGTTCCATGGCTCGTTGCTGATGGTTATATAGCCAATTACCAGCAGGTGTTGAATGCCCTTCCCCTGATTCTGGTAACTTCTGATTGGGTAAAGGAAATGTATGTGCGCGATGGAATTAGTGGTAATAATATTGAAGTTTTACCCGTCGGCTGCGATACAGATGCTTTTATTCCGCATAATAAAGAGGATCCGAAAATATTGGCAATAAGGGAATCTCTTGCTATAACACCCGACCAATTGATGATATTGACCGTTGGGGGCGATGCAGCATCAAAAGGTGCACAGGAAGTTATGCGCGCACTGGCAATGATCAAAGATAAGGTGCCGGATTGGAAATACGTTTGTAAGGTGTGGCCGCAACCGCGTACCGATTTGCAGAACCTGGCCGACATGGAACTGGCTACAGAACTGGGTATTGAACAAAAGGTTACTTATGTTACTAATATTACTTCCCGCAATTTTATGCCATACCTAATCGGAGCTTGTGATATTTATGCAGCCCCTTCGCATCTGGAAGGTTTTGGTATGCTGCAGGTTGAAGCAGGGGCTTGCGAGAAACCGGTGATCAGCATGAAAGCTATGGGCATGCTGGATACGCTTGTTGACGGCGAAACTGCGTACCTGGCCGGTGTGGCCGAGAAAATTGTTGTGAACGAAGTGTGGGTAGGTGATGAATCCGGTTTTGCGGACAAACAGAAAATTATTTTTAAACAACCCCGGACGGTAGATTACAGGGCGAATGTGGATGATATCGCAGAATATCTATTGAAACTAATGAACGATCCCTTACTGCGCAAAAAAATGGGGGAAGCAGGAAGAAAGCAGGTAACTTCACATTTCGATTATCGAAAAGTAGCAGTGCAATTTGTACAGCTTATAAACCGGAAATTAGGAATTTCCTAAATCAGCAGGCCAAATGAAAACCACAGATATTGAGGAGATAGAAGCTGCGAAAGGTGCGGCCCTTAAGGTATTATTACATAATGCCCATGGCCCTTATCATGGTCTCCCCCGCACCGCAGGATGGGGATACCCCGAACCTTATACCCGCGACCTGTTATTTTCGTTATTCGGAATAGCTGTTAGCGGCGATCAAAAGCTGATAACGAGCATACGAAAAGTATTGGAAACCCTTGCGATAAATCAAACTGAACACGGGCATATCACCTCGCTGGTTCATGATAAAGGCGACAGAGGGGCCAGTGATACAACCCCTTTGTTTTTGCTAGCGGTGGGTATTTTCAGAAAACTAACCGGCGAGTCGGATTTTTTGAATTCGGCTGTGCTTAAATCCTTAAACTGGATGGAATATCAAAGTCCGTCAGACCGGTACATGGTGGCCCAGCAGCCCACCAGCGACTGGCGTGATGAGCAATGGGTAATAGGTTACGGTTTGTATGTGAATACTATTGTTTATAGCTATCTGCGAATTTTAGGGCAACACGAAAGGGCCAGCCTGATGTGTAAAGAGATGAAACGGTTTACCATTACAGAAGACGTTAAGCACCGTCATGTTCATGAAGGGTTGTTAGTCAGGCAAAAGCCTTATTATGCTTTCTGGTCGTACAAAGTTTATTGCAGTGAACGGTTCGATCTGCTGAGTAATAGCCTGGCCATTCTTTCCGGCATAGCATCGCCTTCCCGGGCAGCAGAAATAGTTTCATGGGTTGAGGCGGAATGCGCAGAAATGATGAAGCGGGGGGATTTGGCGGTTAATATGTCCCCCAATTTTTTTCCTTTCGTACTCCCCGGCGATCCCGACTGGCATAAGCGTTACGAAAATTACAACATGCCCGGCAATTACCACAATGGAGGGATATGGCCCTTTATCTGCGGGTTGTACGTCGCCGCGCTGGTTGCTGCCAAAAGGTATAAACTTGCAGAGGAAAAACTCGTTGTGTTAACCGGTCTTATAAAAATATCGAATGATAAAAGCCTTGATTTTGGATTTAACGAATGGATAAAAGCCCAGGACGGCAAAGTGATGGGGCAGGATTGGCAAACCTGGAGCGCAGCCCTTTATTTGTATGCAGCAAAATGTGTTGAAGAAAAAAGGACGCCTTTTTTTGATGAGATAAGGGAGGATTAGTTAGAAATAAATTTAAGAGAATATAGCCTTCTTATAACGTGTTTGGTGATTAAAAAACGATGAAAAAACAGTATTGCCTAGAGTATAGGCCTATGATACCCGATGTTTTTAAACTTCAGTCAGCAGAATGAGCCACAATTTATTTATTAAATTTCATCCTCTCAATAAAATCCATATCCAGCTTAACAGTTTCGCCATTTACCGGGAAGGTGAATAGTTTTCTAACGTCTGTTTTTTGTAGTATTTGGTATAAGTCGGGGTTTTTGGTGGCTAGCTGATCGTCTTGTGATGACAATATTTCTTCAATGTCATTAGCATTGTTCCAGAAGAATTCGGCGACAATTGGATGCTGAAGTTTTAAAATGCACCATAAGATCAGTTGATTCTCATTAACCCCCTGTTTATACAAAAAATTCATAGCCTGAAGGGTGCTGATGTCGTTAATCAGCCGTTTCATTGCCCTTGGGTTTGGCTCAACCAGGTCGATAAAGTTTTGAAGTTTATGCTTTAACTTCTTTTCTTCCTCTTTGATGGAAAGGGAACTGACAATCACTTCACGCGCAATTTGCTGCTTTTCTTCGCTTTGGCTGGTGTCCGCAAGTTTAATTTTAGCGGTATTTGTGGGGGCGCTTTTAACATCCCGTTTGATAGTTTGTATCTCTTCCTTTGTTATTTTTGGCTTGTCGGAGTCTTTGATATCTAACAAATAATTCCAATAGGTCCGTTTTTGAAATACCGAAATATCGGGCAGTTCAACAATCCATTGAAAAATCTTGTCTAAAAAAATAAGGCCAAATGATTTTGATGGTTTAGCAATGGCGGGCGAGTATATGTCATATTGTTTCTCAAACATTGTGCTAAGCCATCTTTTGTCGGCTGCTATCAAGTAAATCACCGGCGCTTTCCTGAAAATTGTTTGTAATCCTTCCAATAATTTTATGCCATAATCTTTATTGCAGCGATCCAGGTCGTCAATAAAAATGGCCACGGGTTTACCTGCAATTTCTATTTGTTTTTTGAAATGCGCTGCCAATACTTGCATCGGGTCCTTCCCAAATTCCTCAATAAAAGTTTGCGCTGCCTTTGCCGAACCTGGCACCAGGCTTGTTCTGAAAAACTTTGTGAGCGACCACAGGAACCCGATAAAAGTGGCAGTTTCCGGTACCCAAAGATGTTCAAATCCTTTTTTATTATTTACGCCCCAATAAAGAGCAGCAATAAATAAAATGAGTGTTATACCTACCGCCGGTAAATTATTTGTGCCCGTATTTAAGCGCCATTTATATTCGTTAAAGATAAACCTGCATATTCTCCACCGGTTTTTTGGTTTATCTTTTTTAAGGTTAACAATGATCTCGCTGTAAACCCCCTTCATCAGGAACCACCAGGGCGGGTCGAGACGCTGGTTTTCCCATGCGTTAAAATTTGCTACTATCCATTTTTCCTGTTTAACAGTATGGTCCTGGGGATTTTCGACCGCAATGCCCTCTTCAAGGGCATCTTCAATGAAGCCTAATAAGGTTGATTTTCCGGAACCCCAGGCACCATCTACCATCATAAAGAACGATCCGTACGCCGCTTGCCTCACGTCCCTTTCATAGATTAGGTGCAACCGCTTTGCCAGGTACTGTGCTAATGATTTGCGCGATAAAGAATCATCTTTCGAGGGATAATCACTCAAATTTTTGGCGTCAATAATATCTTCTTCCGATTGTTCGCCGGTATCCCAATGTCGTTAAGTTAAGGATCATACTGCTCTTTTATAGTTAGTTAGCGTTTTGTATTTCCCGGCTCTTCGCTTTAATGTTCTTATTCTGGGGGCTTTCCTGTTTGGCCTTATAGGTTCGGTGTATTGAGCAAAGAGGTT
>JANYAB010000267.1 GCA_025355225.1 Bacteroidota bacterium | reverse complement strand
TCCCGCCAGGGTATCCCGTGCCACCAGAACTGCAGGCGGGCTGCCTAAGATCAGTTGGCTTACGCTGGTATAGTTGCCATTTTTGTCAAATTGCACATAAGCCATATCGCTGGCCGAAGTTGTAAACGTCATATCGGGATCCTTTGCGCCATCAACATACTGTGTATATTTTTGCTGCTGTAAACTCCATTTGCCAAGAATCAGGCCCTGTGGAGTATTGGCAACACTATTTGAGCCGCCATTATCTTTTTGACAAGCTGATAAACAACAGCAAATCAAAAAAAGTGTAACCAATAAAAAATAAGTTCTTTTCATAATATTTTGATTAAATGAACATTCTATTAACAAGGGGCACCCGTACTATCCTCAATTTTGGGATCTACCCGCTATCTCATATAATAGAGATCCGATACTGTTTTAACCGTGTTTACAATGCCGGTTGCAGTATAAGTGTAGGTAACAACAAACTCGAGGTGTATAGTTAAAGTATTGGAGTTGAGTTGATTTATCTGTGCAAAATGTGAAACAGGGGTAATAACCGGAACAGAAGCCGAACCGGTCAAAGTAGAAATAGCAGAAGAAACATTCAGGCCTGCCAAAAACGAGGAAAGATTAAAAGAAGTACCAGAAAAGTTATAAGTGCCTGCCACGCTATCACGGCCCGCTATCGTGGTATTTCCACCTGTTAGCCCGCCATTACCATTTGATACAAAGTAATGGCTTTCACTAACATAGGTGCCATTTATATTAAATTGCGCGTAACCGGCGTCATTGGCTGATGCGGCAACCAGGGTATCTGTTTGTTTTACGTTATTAATATATTGGGTGAATTTTTGCTGCATCAGGTTCCACTTACCTAATATAAGGGTCTGGGGATTACCGGCGATACTATTTGAATTGCCATTACCTTTTTGACACGCCGATAAACAGCACATCGAAAAAGCAATTAACAACAAATAATAAATTTTCCGCATAATATTTAGGTTAACAGGCCGGATACTTTTTTAAAATTAAATTAAAAAATACGAATTGCAAAAATTATTACCTGTTTGCGTTGGCCGAAATATCGCTTCAATGGTTGACTCACCCTGTCGTTGCTTCGCTCGACATCCCTCTCTTCTGCAAACAGAAAAGAAGGAAAAGCCGCATTCTTCACCCTCTTTTCGCAGGAGCGAAGAGAGGGTCGACCAGCGCAGCGATGTCGGGGTGAGTTAACTAAGCAGGTTACTTACGGCTTATTATAAAGATAATCATTTGCGTAACGGTAGCCTTGCAGATTGTTTGCTGTTTGATAAGTATAAAGCTCGTTAGCATGTATGATCAGCACTGTTGCCGACAGCCCTGTTATTGCTTCATCATGCTGCACTAAATTGACCACGGGTGGAGGACCGGAGCCTCCGGCATTCAAAACGATACTTGTGCCGCCGACAGGGTAAGACATACTAAATGCGGTACCTGTATACGTATATGTACCATTTACATTATAAATGGCGGTCAAAGTAGCGGAGCCTGTGGTAAAGCTCAAATGATTGTCGCTGTTAAATGTGTCGTCTTTGTTGAATTGCAAAGTAGCATAACTTGTCGCAGTAGTGGTTAGTAAATTACTGGACTGCTCAATATCATCGATATAAAATGTTGATTTCTTTAGTTTCAACGTCCATTTTCCAATCAGCAGCTGTTGCCTGGTCAGGTGATTCGGGTTACAGCCAGCTAAGCAGCAGACCAGGAAAGTCAATATCAACAAAAAACACCGTTTGCGTATCATTTCCTGGTTTTAATTGGGTTGAGACGAACAAATAAAGTTAAAAATAAATTTCAAACAACCGTTATGCATACTGGCTATCAGTCATCTATCCTTTTTTTACAAAATTACCTGGCCGATGCGCACATTGTCGTCAACCAGGGCGGTACCAACTCGGGTAAAACGTATTCAATTATGCAGGCTTTATTTTGCTTCGCCTGTCAAAACAACGGACTGGTTATCACGGTTGCAGGTCAGGACATACCCAACCTCAGGGCCGGTGTCCTGCGCGATTCCCTGAAAATTTCTTCAGAATATGAACCGGTGGCAAAGTGTATTAAATCGTATAATAAAACCGACCGCATTTTTGAGTTCCACAATGGTACAATAATAGAGTTTAAAAGCTATGACAATGCGCAGGACGCAAAGTCGGGCAAGAGGGATTATCTATTTGTTAACGAAGCCAATGGCGTTAAGTGGGACATTTACAGCGAGCTGTCCCTGCGCACCCGCAAAAAGATATATATCGATTATAACCCTAACTGTGGTTTTTGGGTACACGATAAATTAATAGGCAAACCCGATGTACAACTCATAATATCAGACCATCGTCACAACCCCTTTTTAGAGGATATGGAGCGCGAAAAGATCGAGTCGTTAAAAAGTGAGGATGAAGAGCAGTGGAAAGTGTATGCACGTGGTATAACCGGCAAAATAATTGGGCTGATATTTAATAACTGGCATATTTGTGAAGCGATACCGCCGGATGCAAAACCCATAGCTGCCGGGCTCGATTTTGGATACAGCAACGATGAAACAGGATGTTTGATGGTATACAAACAGAATGGAGAGCTATGGATAGACGAGTTGTTGTACGAAAAAGCCTTAACAAACCCGGATATTTCTGAAAGACTAAAAGCAGCGGGCCTAAGCAAAAAAATGGAGATCGTTGCCGACAGTGCCGAGCCCAAATCAATTGAGGAGCTGAGGCGGCTTGGATGGTGGATCAGCCCGGCAAAAAAAGGCGCCGACAGCGTGAAAATATCCATTGATATTTTAAAACGCTATAAGTTGAATATCACCCGAAACAGCGTTAATCTGCGGACTGAGATAGGGCGTTACAAGTGGCGGGTTGAACTTTCGGGACGGACGCTGAATGAACCAGTGGACCACTGGAATCATTTGATAGATCCTTTAAGATATGTTGCATTAAATAAATTAAAAATAAGTAATTTAGTACAGCCAAAAACCCGGTTTCCCTATACCCCCAGGTCACTTGAAGGGGGAATGTTACAAGAGTTGATTTAGTAATCTGATATCCTGTCCCTGGAGGATATAAAAAAATAAAAAGCTTCCCCTGCAGGGGGTTGGGAGTTAACAATATGATCGAAAAAACACTCAGAACTACCGGCGGCAAAATACAGGTGAGGATACCCACCGACCTGAACGAGATATCTTTGGGCCAAATGATAGAAATGCAGGAAAAGCATTACATGAACGATTTGGAAGCCATCAGCATTTTGTCGGGAATACCTAAGGAAGAACTTTATACGGTAATCAATATTGATGATTTCCAGGTATTCGGCGATTATGTACAGTCGCTTTCCAACCAAATAAAGTATTTGTACAATAGCGATATTATCCCGCATAAGGTAACCTTTATGTTAGGCAAACGAAAGGTTGTTTTAAACGTGATCCGTAATTTATCAGTAGAACCGGCGGGCGCCTTTTTAGCCGCGAGGGATATCATTGCCGACGAGATAAACGAGCATATTAAACTTTATGGTGAAGATGATTGGGAAGATCATTTTCAACCTTCATTAAAAGCTTGTTGCCACGTACTGGCACACTACTTTTTTTGCAGGGTGACCACCAAAAAATATAATGAGTACGAAGCTGAAGAATTTTGTGAAGAAGTAAAAAAACTACGGGTAACGGAGGCTATGCCCATAGCCAAACATTTTTTTTCCTGTTATCCCGACTTATTGAAACAGAGAATAGGATTCTTGCAACGACTCCAACAATACTGGAGAAGAAGGCAGGTATTCAAGCGTTTGAAAAATTTAGATATATAAACACCATCAATTCGCTTGCCGGCGGCGATATCACCAAATGGGCCGAAATATTGAGCATACCCTACGAACGTGTGCTTACCAAACTTTTGCTGAACAAAACGGAAGCGGAGTACCAGAAGAGATATCAGGAGCTGCTGAATGCGCAGTGATAATATTCCTCATTTCGGATTTCGAATGTTCGATTTCGGATTTGAAAATTAAAAAAACATTGTCTGAATCAGAATCTACAGAATTAAAGAATTTTCAGAATTCAGATAATTCTATTAATTCAAAAAATTCCGGTTCAGACAATGACCAATGACCAATTAACTAACAATCCCCCATGCCTATACGTAACCGAATAGAAGCGATCACCCAAACGCTTACCGAACAACCCACCTTTATTTACGGAACCGTCAATGAGTTAAATACTTTAGCTGACGACGCGTCTTTCCCCACCGTCTTCATGTACCCTTTACAACCCATCGATGTATCGCCGCAGGTAAACGGCTCTGTAGATAATATCTTTTCTGTTTATATGGAGTTTTTGTACAAGACAGAATTCGATCAATACACTTCAGACAACGAGACCTACGTAAACCAGGCTCTCCACATGGCCAACGAATTCATTGTAAAAGCTTCCAAATACCGTGAAGGTGAAGGTCGCTACTTCAAAATAAAAGCGGGAGATAAGGCAAAATGCCTGCCTGTATATAATAAGTTTGATGTAAACAGTACAGGTGTTAACCTGACTATTACGTTGGCTACGATGTATTTCGAAAGCTTCTCTGGTTAGTTATAATCTTTTGAAACTAATAACTTACTCCCCAATCTACCACACCAAACGCTAAATTTTGGGCTAAAAAAATTACACTTAACGAAATTATTTGTTACTTTACGTCGTGGACAAAATTGGATTCATAGAGATAAGAGTTACTGGTACAAAGGGCAACCTTGACCTTTCCCCCGAAAATTATGATATCCGGGAAATAATTTCTATTCTTGAAAATGCAGAAAATTTACTTTATCCAGGTGACAAAAAAGACAGGCCCACGATTAGTTACAATATTGAAGAAGGCTCCGTAAAACATATTCTAAAAACATCAATTCAATACATCATCGGCTTTAATGCAATAATTGGCCAGATCAGTCAAGTTCAAAACATTGACTTTCTTGACTTCTCCACTGCAAAAGCGTTTGAAAATATTCAAGATATAGCAAGAAAGAGAAACTATGTTTTCAGCATTAAAACTTCTATCGACAATTCATATGAGGTGCATGTCGATAGAACTACAACATTCTAT
This sequence comes from Bacteroidota bacterium, assembly GCA_025355225.1. Classification (GTDB taxonomy): domain Bacteria; phylum Bacteroidota; class Bacteroidia; order Sphingobacteriales; family Sphingobacteriaceae; genus Mucilaginibacter. The sequence continues at coordinate 5,084 of JANYAB010000267.1, read as the reverse complement.
AGAAAAGAAGCAATTTGGGCGGATGCAGAGTTCTATTTTTATGGGAAAGTAACAAATGCAGGCGGCAAAGACAAAGCCAACATACATATTTTTACTGATGAGTTGGGAACTCTTCTTATAAATACACCAATTAATTTTTTAAAGGAATATAATGAGAATATTCTTTATAAAAGACTTGGAATAAGAGCAAAAGGAAAACAACATTCCGAAACCGGCGAAATTGATACTACGACTTTAAAATTTATCGAACTGGTTGATTACCAGCCCACCTATGATGAAGAATATTTAAATACGCTCATAGAAAAAGCATCCCAATCCTGGGCAAAAATTAACGACAAAGATGCGTGGTTAAAAGAAATCCGGGGGAGCTATGAGTAAAAAAGGTGTGCTTTGTGACACAAGTTTTTTCATTCGGCTGTTGGATAAAAACAGTGACCTACATCTCAATGCAAAGGGATATTTCAAATATTTTACTGAAAACGGTTATGATCTTTTAATTAGCACAATTGCTATCGCAGAATATTGCGTTGGAGGTGATATTAGCGAATTGCCGTTAAGAAATTTACAAATTCTTCCTTTTAATTTAAATCATGCAAAGCGAACAGGAGAGTTTGCCAAAATTATCTTTCAAAATAAAGGCACATTAAAACTAAACGAAAGAAACATCATACCTAACGATACGAAATTATTTTCCCAGGCTGATTGCGAAAAATTTGTAGAATTCTACCTTTCTTCTGATACTGAAAGCTTTAAGATTTACAATCTTTTAAAACAAGCGACTAATCCAAATTTTCAATTTATCGACCTTAAGGTTCCATATAACGAAACATTTGGATTACTTGATCTGGGTTAGATAGTTACATAGAACGAAAGCATGCCATACATTGCAATTAATTCCATATCAATTGCTAAATAAATAGCCTTTGAATTGTAGAATCCTTCTTAAAATTCCTTATTAGTTTGTGCGAAGGTGATGGTACTCATCGGGAATAACTCCATTTTCCCCCGCCCTCTACCAGAATGTGATCTAAAAACTAAAATAACAATGATTAATCAACCCTTGATACGATTCCTCGAGTCCATCAAAACCGACCTCATTAACTCCCTGCAAGCCAAAGGCAAAATTGCAACCGGGCAAACAGCCAATCAAACAACCATTGAGGGTGATGGTGACAAGGCACGACTCCAACTACCAGGTTATATGCAGACCCTGGAAACAGGTCGGGCGCCGACAGGTAAAAATGCCGTCGCCGGGGATCCGCCAATGGTAGAACGCATCAAACAATGGTGCCAGGCAAAAGGCATACCCGATAAAGCAGCCTGGGCAGTCAAAAAATCTATCGACAAAAATGGTTACAAAGGCACACCGGGCATTCTTTCAGAACCATTGGGCAATGAAAACATTCAACTCAGGCTGAACCAGCAAACCGATAAAATGGCCGATGCTGTAGTGCAGAACATAACCGATTTAATGGAATCGATTAGAAAAACAACCATTCCAACCCAGTCAACCTAATCAACCTAATCAACTCAATCAACCAACAATGAGCATTTTAGCATCAATAGTTTTCGCAGGCACAACGGTATCAGGCACACAAACAAACGGTGCCTTAATAATACAATTGAGGGATGCCGTAACAGGTCAGCTGACAAACGGCAACAACATCAATGTAGATTACGATGTCAACCTCAACGGTGTGGTCACATCAGGCACGGTCACCATCGCGGGGCAATCACAGCAGATCTATTACGGCATTTTAAGTGACAGCGATCCTTCACGTCCTTTTTTTACCAAATTTCAGATCAGCAGCGTAGGTACCGTTCCTAATCCGGCACCGCCGGTAAACCCCTGCGATCTGCAGATCAACAATATTTCGATAGATCAACCTGAATCGGCCCCCGGGGTATTTGATGCACAGATTACCGTTACTGCTTCATCAAGCTATGGAGCAATAACTTATAGCCTCAATAATGTCGACTTTCAGTCTTCGTCCCTGTTCACCGGTTTAGGCGGTGGTGTTCACACCGTTTATGTGCAGGATGCAAATGGCTGCAGCGCAACACAATCCTTTACTATACTGACCGTGCGAAACCTGCTGGTTAGCGACCCCTCGGTTGATCTGGGCAACGGTAATATATCCCGGTGGAACGCGGCTTTTAACCCGGTTGTATTCAGCTACCAGCGAAAGGATTTCGAAGTGACGGCTATTTCGCAGGACAGTACTACACTGAAGACCCTGCTGCAAATAAATGCTATGGTCGGCACTGTAAAAACAGGTGAACTGATTTATGTAAACGCTGGTGCTTACAAAGGCACTTATGCTGTTTTGCAGGCACAGAACACTGCTTTGCTAATTGATGCACTTTATGTATCCTCATCAGCCACTACGAGCTACACTAATATAAACAGCCTGCGTCCCTACTATAAAATTTTAACTGAGATCACTTACCAGGATAAGCTAACAGGGCAACAGCAAACCATCCGCGCAAGCAACCGGCCCGATAACACAGGTCTAATAAAGGCAGATATCTCCAATTTCCTGCAAAGTCTTTTACGGGCCAGGGACGAAAGCGATTTCACGCAGACCAATTTCCGCGACGATAACCTGGGCGCCAGTTACCAGGTACGCTACGCCGAAAGCTGGGACGACGGCACGGCTTCGGGGTATCTATCCTATTTTATTAATATCGCAAACCCTTATTATGTGGTATATGCCGCTAAACAATTGGGGCAGCGCTATGGCGGCAACCTTGCGGCTTATGTACCATTTGCATCATTAACTGACAGTTCACAGCCGGCCAAATGGGTCACGGATTTTGAGGAACCTGCCTTCTCCAACGGATATCCTTTCGACATCGGGTTTATTTACAGCGAATATTTGCTCGGCCTGGATATCTATTGTGAACTCACTTTGCTTGATATCAACCGCAATCCCCTGCCAGGGATTCCGCGGGTCACCAACTTACTTAACGACGATGGCTCGTGGCTGCTCAACCAGGATAGCAGCAAGTTTATTATTTCCGGGCAAACGGGTTCAACTACACCGCTGCCGGAACAACTTGGCTTAAACCGCCTGCTGATCAACAACAGCTTCCCTTCGGATACTTACTACTTTACTATTGCTTTAAAGTATGCCGATCCGCATACTACACATACTATCACCCAAACACAAACCATCCGCATTGACGATGCGGTAGATGACAACTCTGTCTACCTGCGATGGATCGGTTTAAGCGGAGCATGGAACTACTACCGATTTGTTTTCAATCAGGAAATATCACTGGACGTCCAGAATGCCACCATCATCAAAAATTACGTGTCCGACTGGGAAAACCAGGATAGCATTGAAGAAGTTATAGGCAAGGATGCCGGGCAAAAAATGAAGGTAATGGCCGATGATCTTTCAGTTAATGATATTAAGGGATTGCAATCCATCAAATATTCGCCCAAAGTTCAGATGCTGACAAACAAAAACCCGGTGAAGTGGCAAACCATCGTCATCAACACAGCTACCTATAGTGAGTATGACACCATGAATGGCCAGGCGCCCTTCAGTGTTACGTTTAACATGCCATCTATTAATATACAAACGCAATAAAGATTTCGGATTTAATTTATGAATTAAACTTTCGGTCTTTCTGACTTACGGACTTTCGGACTAAAAACATGAACCAACTACAACTATATATTAATGACGAACTTGTCGACCTTAACGACGACAGTCCCATTGCGTTAACTTTCCAGATCAATAACCTGGCCGAAGTACAAAATCAGCAGGGCAATACCAGCAACCAGTTTAAATTGCCCCTTACCCAGCGTAACCGGCAAATACTGGGCTTCCCGGATGATATTGCATTCACCACTAATTTGCCTTATCAGCAGTACAGGGCAAAACTGGTACAAGATGGCCTGGAGATCATCCCCTATGGCATTGCCGAACTGAATGGCGTTGAAAAGGACAACGCCAACGTTACCGTACTATCCGGCAACGTGGATTTTTTTGATGCCATTGACGGCAAATTGTATGATATGGGCGATAGCACAAGTCAGTGGAGTAACATGGGGCAGAATTTAGTATGGAAAGATTATGACCATACCTGGAACCTCAATAATGTGGTGGCCTCTCAGAATAAAACAGAGGGTTGGATATACCCCGTAATTGATTATGGGTTTATCAATGGCAACGATTTCACAACCGCCATTGATGTACATAATCTTCGGCCAGGTTTTTTTATCAAAACAGCCATCGATCTGCTTTTAAAATCGGCCGGGTATAAAGGAAAAGGCTCGCTTTTAAACGATCCGCTTTATCCATTGCTCATTTGCCAGTTTAGCAACGGCAGTTGGGAGCATGGTACCAATTATCAAAACCAAACTGACGTAAGGGGAATGTCGGCGACAAATTCACAAAATCAAAGTTTTCTTCACAATCAGAATAATACCAATAAGGGATACATCTATTTTAACACCATAATCGCCGATCCTTCGAACCAATACGATGGAAATACCACGTTTACGGCATCACAAATTGAAACTGTTAATATATCTGTTATTATCCCTCAATTTTATTTTGATGGTCACACGGATAGCAAAAACCCATCCAGTATTAAGATCAGTATTTATTTTCAGGACACCTCATCCGATCTGCCATTAGCTGATTTACTATACGATTTTACCGATGGCTACGATGCGCCGCGGGACAGCGGAAGCGGCGGAAATATTATCGCCCATAAAACTTTTAATACCCGCACACTTTCATTTTCGACAGACCTTGCTCCCGGCCAAAAAATAAGTATCAGGTATGAGTTTTTTGGAGATCAGCCGGCATCCTTCACACTTTACAAAGGGGCCACATTTATCATTACTTCCCAGGATAAATCTGTCAAATTTGGTCAGGCAGTACAATGCGAACGTATTTTCCCGGATATCAGCCAAAAAGACGTGTTAAAGGATACGCTACAGCGTTTCGGCATCATTTGCCAAACAGATAATGCAAGCAAAACCATATCGTTCAATTCATTGCGCGATATTATCAACAATATTCCTATTGCAAAAGACTGGAGTTCGAAATGCCTCAACCAGG
>JANYAB010000255.1 GCA_025355225.1 Bacteroidota bacterium | reverse complement strand
AACAAAAGATGGCCATTTTTTCAAAAAAAAATAAAGTAGAGCTCGATCAGCAGGCAATATCGACTATGATCAGTGCAGGATGTGTTTTGGACGGTAACCTTAAGGCGCCGGCGTTTGTGCGGATTGAAGGAAAGATAACCGGAGATGTGACCATAGATGAGGGACTGATATTAGGCGAAAAAGGATTGATCATAGGTAATATAATTACAAAGGAACTGATCATCTATGGTACAGTAAAAGGCAATATCAGTACCCATTCGCTTGAGATCAGGAATACCGGTCAGATAACAGGCGATATTAAAACTCAAGTTCTGCAGGTGGAGACTGGCGGCACCCATAATGGCAAGCTTTCTATGTCAGCGGTCAGTAAACAAGAAAAAGAAAAACACGAACTGGTAACCGCCTGATTTCGTTTAAATATTTCTATTCCTTACCTTTGCATTTCAAAAAATCAAAATTGTTATGTCGTCATCAGTAGAAACTACCTATACCAAGTACAAAGTAAAAGACTTATCGCTGGCCGAATGGGGCCGCAAAGAGATTGGCCTTGCCGAAGCTGAAATGCCTGGCTTAATGGCTTTACGTGCTGAATTTGGTGCAAAAAAACCGTTAAAGGGCGCTCGCATTGCAGGCTGCCTGCACATGACCATACAAACTGCTGTTTTAATTGAGACATTGATAGAACTGGGTGCCGATGTTACCTGGTCGTCATGTAATATATTCTCAACCCAGGATCATGCTGCTGCTGCTATCGCTGCTGCAGGAATATCTGTTTATGCCTGGAAAGGTATGAATGCCGAAGAGTTTGACTGGTGCATTGAGCAAACCCTGTTTTTTGGCGAAGACCGCAAGCCGCTGAACATGATATTAGATGATGGGGGCGACCTGACCAATATGGTGCTGGATAAATTTCCAGAACTGATTGCCGGTATAAAAGGACTGTCGGAAGAAACCACAACAGGCGTACATCGTTTATATGACAGAATGAAAAATGGCACGTTGCCAATGCCTGCTATTAATGTGAACGATTCGGTTACCAAATCGAAATTTGATAATAAATACGGTTGCCGCGAATCATTGGTTGATGCCATCCGCCGCGCCACCGATGTAATGATGGCTGGTAAAGTAGCTGTTGTTTGCGGTTATGGGGATGTGGGTAAAGGATCAGCCGATTCATTGCGTAATTCAGGCGTTCGTGTTATCGTAACTGAGATCGACCCTATATGTGCCCTGCAGGCAGCTATGGAAGGCTTTGAAGTTAAAAAGCTGACAACTGCCATCGCCGAAGCTGATATTGTGGTAACTGCCACAGGTAACTGCGATATTTTGCGTGAAAAGCATTTCCGTGCATTAAAAGACAAAGCGATTGTTTGTAACATCGGTCACTTCGATAATGAAATTGACATGGCCTGGCTGAACGGCAACTATGGTGATACCAAAATTGAAATAAAACCACAGGTTGATAAATATACCATTAACGGCAAAGACGTGATCGTACTGGCCGAGGGTCGCTTAGTGAACTTAGGCTGCGCAACCGGTCACCCAAGTTTTGTAATGAGCAACTCGTTCACCAACCAAACTTTGGCTCAGTTAGAGCTTTGGCTAAACGGTGATAAATACGAAAACAAGGTTTATACCCTCCCAAAACACCTGGACGAAAAAGTCGCTCGTCTGCATTTAGCCAAAATTGGTGTCGAACTGGAAGAATTAGATCAATACCAGGCCGATTATATCGGCGTACCTGTTAACGGGCCGTTTAAACCGGAATATTACCGTTACTAAGTCTTGAGTCTTTAGATAAAAGTCTGAAGTCAAAAATATTAAAGGGCATGGTTTTGGGATCATGCCCTTTTTATGTTTTAAGCGAAAATCCTAAATCGCCCGGGTTTAGTTGACCATGTTTCCCTTTTATGCTGATCTAAACAGCAATTCATTCCCTACCGCAGGTCTGGACTGATTTTCTTTTTAACTAAATCTGTTTCAAGGATGTATAAACATTTTCTCTATATCTAAATTATCAGGGAAAGTTTCGTTTTACTTGATTTATTTAAAAATTACTGATATATTTATGTGTTTACGACGAAGACCCCGTCTTTTTTTATTTCGTTCTCGCCTATTCGTAAAACATGGTTGATTCTACAGAAAGCTTATTCCATAAAGTCTTTAACAGGTCTGTTGCATGCCTGCTTTTAAAGGTAAATGGTACCCATTTTGAAATTGCGGCGGTTAGTGATAAATATCTTTCACTAACTTCTACTACCAGAGAACAATTGATGGGGAAAGATCCCTTTGATATTTTCCCGGATAAAGAGGGTGCCCCTGAAGGTGCAAAAACCACACGTAAGGCTATTTTGGAAGTAATGAATACAGGGCACGAAGTTAAAATACCCGATTATCTGTATTATATTAATAATAGCAAAAGCGGGAAATTGGAGCCTTACTGGTGGACAAGCACATTCGAGCCTATTTTTGATGAGGATAACCGGGTGGAATATATTTTAGGAACCGCCATTGACATCACGGACCAGCATATTTCAAGACATCACCTAACAGAGGCTGAGGAGATGCTGCACCTGGCTATTAATGCCGGGGATATAGGTACGTGGAGCATCAATGTCAATACACAGGAAATCATTTCGTCCGCGCGATCAAAGCAGCTATACGGCTTAAATGAAGATGAGCATTCAACTTTAGACGTGTTATTGGCTGCTATCCATCCGGATCACCGGGATAGGGTCGCAGCTATCCTGTATGAATCAATGGGATCTGACGGGACACGTAATTATATTGTTGATTTCCCGGTGAAGGGTATTCGCGACCAGCAGGAAAGATGGCTGCGTTCAACTGCTAAGCTTTTTTTTGATATTGGCGATAATAGCCGGCTGTTGTGCGGAACCTTTGTAGATATTACAGAAACCAAAATAATAGAGCAAAAGAAGAACGATTTTATTTCTATGGTCAGTCATGAAATGAAAACGCCGCTTACCTCTATTACCGCGTATATCGACCTGGTTTTAGATAAACTGCAAAACTACGGAGATAAGCTTGTTTTGGATTATCTCACCAGGGCACGCAGTCAAACTATACGGCTCAGGAATATAATTATAAGCTTCCTCGACCTGGAAGGCGTGCAGAATGGAAAGATGCCACTAAATGAAGAATCATTTTATTT
>JANYAB010000231.1 GCA_025355225.1 Bacteroidota bacterium | reverse complement strand
GAAAAACAATAAAAATTTATTTATTTACAGTATTTTACATAATTTCCTATTTTTCTAACTTAGAGAAGAACAATTAAAGAAACTAAACAGATTAACTGTTTGTATTTTCCACAACAGAAGGGTCAATGACTGCGCACTATTCACTTTTAAGTTATCGAATCATCGAACGCAACAACTTTTGGCAAATCTTCTATAAAGTGGTTCGAAAAGTGTATCAATAGCTTCACCAAAAACACTGACCCGCTAAATACTTACCCGTTTTTTATTTTCCATTTTTTTAAATTACCTTAACTGCTCTTTCTTATATTATGCCAGCATTAAAAAGATCACTGCAATTAACTTTGCTGATTGCGAACCTGTCGCTTATCAGTTTTTTTTCATCTGCGCAAAAGGTCATCCCGCCGCCGCTTATGCAAGAAGAATGGTCGCGCGATTATGCGCCTTTCCGCATTTGCGGCAACCTGTACTATGTAGGGACATACGACCTGGCCTGCTATCTTATTACTACTCCGCAAGGAAATATACTGATCAATACTGGGCTCCCGGGATCGGTGCCCATGATCCGTGCGCATGTAGAAGCAATAGGGTTCAAGTTTTCAGACATTAAAATATTACTGGCCACGCATGCGCATTTCGACCATGTAGGTGGAATGGCTGAGGTAAAGAAAATAACAGGTGCAAAAATGATGATCAATGAAAACGATGCACCGGTGCTGGCCGATGGCGGTAATTCTGACTTCGTATTTGGTGACAAGGGCAGTACATTTGAACTTGTTAAGGCGGACCGTTTACTGCACGATCATGACACCGTAAGGTTGGGTGGTATGCAAATTATTGTGTTGCACCATCCGGGGCATACAAAAGGCGCATGTAGTTTTCTATTCGATGTTAAAGACGAGCACCGTTCATGCCGGGTCTTGATCGCAAACATGCCCACCATTCTTGATGAGACAAAGCTTTCGGGGATGCCTGGCTATCCTGATATTGCCAAAGATTATGCCTATACATTCGATTCGATGAAAAAACTGCAGTTTGATATCTGGCTGTCCTCGCATGCAAGCCAGTTTGGGCTTCATCAAAAACATAAACCTGGCGATAACTATCGTCCCGAAGTATTCGCCGACCGCCAGGGATATGATGCAATGCTCAACGATCTGCAAAAAATATACCTGAAAAAACTAAATAACAGGTGATCTATCCTATTTATAGTATTGCTTTTTTATTGAAAATAGCAGAATCATCTCATGAGTGCCGATGTGGTAATAGGAGTATAAAGCATCGTTTTGCATGCCAGGCGGTTTTTTCTATCGGCACTTAGCTAAATTTACTTTATTATTGCAGAAATTATCAGTAAACAAATTGTATTAGCGTTTTATTAAATTGCTTATGCTTTTACCTATAGTGTTTTATTAACCTATGAAATATTTTAAATCTGGATTAGTCATTTTAATTTTTATCATTAATTCAATAGCTATAAAGTCGGTATACGCTCAAAATATTCCTCAAAATTTATCATCTGTAAATGTAAATGACCTTTCGGATACGCAGATACGGCAGTTGATCCAGCAGGCTCAGGCATCAGGTTTAAGTGATAATCAATTGATCCAGCAAGCGGAAAACAGGGGAATGTCTGCAGATCAAATTCAAATCCTTCAAAGGCGTATTACTGAAATTCGGAGAAAAGACGGCAACACAAGCAGTGGAAATGATACTACTTTTCAATCGTCGCGAAAGTTAAATTATAAGGCCGACACTGACACAGTAGCAAGGCCGCGAAATCAAGCAAATCTATTCGATGGCTTAAAACCTAAAATATTTGGCGCAGAGCTGTTCAGAAATAACAGTATTAAATTTGAACCGAATTTAAAAATTGCCACCCCGGTAAATTATATTGTTGGACCTGAAGATCAGCTAAGTATAAATGTCTATGGTAAATCTATTGTCAATTGGAAATTAGATGTGTCTCCGGAAGGCAATATTAACTTACCTGGCGTTGGTATATTAAACGTTGCCGGGAAAACGATTGAGCAAGTAACAGCAGCCATTAAAAACAAACTTGCCGCAAATAATTATGCTGTTGGCCGCGGCACATCTGTGCAGGTTAGTCTGGGTAATATCCGCAGTATCAAAGTGATCATAACTGGTCAGGTTGTAAAACCGGGCACGTATACCTTGCCGTCGCTGGCAACAGTATTTAACGCATTGTATGCAGCAGGCGGCCCGAACGATAATGGTTCGTTCAGGCAGATTGCTGTGATCAGGAACAACAGGGTAATACGCCATCTTGATGTATATGATTTTTTAACAAAGGGCGATCAAAAAGACAATATTGGCCTGCAGGACCAGGATATTATACAAGTACCCACTTACCGCACACGTGTTGAACTGGCAGGTGAAGTTAAAATCCCGGCATTATTTGAAGTCTTACCCGGTGAGAGCATAGGAGATATTATCAGGTTTGCGGGTGGTTTTACAGACCAGGCGTATACGGCCCGCATAAAGGTTATACAAATTAGTGATCAACAGAGGCGCATTACTGATGTTATTGAAAATGATTACAAAAGTTACACGCCATTGCGCGGAGATAAATATATTATCGAAAGAATACTCGAGCGATTTGAAAATAGAGTAACGATAACCGGTGCAGTTTTCAGACCCGGTGAGTACGAACTTCAGAAGGGGCTAACCGTATCAAAGCTTATTGAAAATGCTGCAGGGTTAAAAGAGGATGCGTTTAGCGGCAGGGGAAGCATAACCAGGCTGAACCCCGACAATTCTAAAGAACTGATATCTTTTAATCTTAAAAACATTTTAAATAAAACAACTGCCGATATTCCTTTACAACGGGAAGATAGCGTAAGTGTATCGTCGATTTTCGATTTACGGGACAAATACCAGGTGACTATAAAAGGTGAGGTAAGAAAGCCCGGAATATTTAAATACGCAGATAGCATTAGTGTTGAAGACCTCATTATTAAGGCAGGCGGCTTCGCTGAAGGTGCAAGCCCAAAACGCATAGAAGTTGCGAGACGCGTAAATAATAGCGACCCATTATCTAAGGCCAGTGTGGTAGCCCAGGTATTTAGGGTAGACGTCGATGCACAATTAAAAGATGGGGAAGCTAATTTTATATTAAAGCCATTTGATATCGTATCGATTTATAGTTTACCCGGATATGAAATTCAAAAAACTGTTAAGGTAGAAGGCGAGGTTTTGTATCCGGGTTA
>JANYAB010000224.1 GCA_025355225.1 Bacteroidota bacterium | reverse complement strand
GGCCCCGGCATGGGTCCGATTGGCGTTGCCAAACACCTTGTTCCTTATTTACCCGGTCATGCCGTTGTAGATATCGACAGGGGAAAATCTATTCATGCTGTTTCATCAGCGCCATGGGGATCTGCTTCTATATTGATCATCTCGCATGCTTATATTGCCATGATGGGCAGCGAAGGTTTAACCGATGCCACCCGCTATGCTATACTGAATGCAAATTATATTAACACGCGCCTTAAACACCATTTCCCGGTACTTTATACAGGCGCCAATGGTCGGTGCGCGCACGAAATGATACTGGATTGCCGGGCTTTCAAGAATTTTGGCATCGAAGTTACAGATATTGCAAAACGCCTGATGGATTATGGCTTTCATGCACCGACAGTTTCGTTCCCGGTGGCTGGCACGTTGATGGTTGAGCCAACTGAATCAGAACCTAAACATGAACTCGACCGTTTTTGCGACGCAATGATCTCTATCCGTCATGAAATTGATGATGTGGAAAAAGGATTGTCGGACAAAGTTGATAATCCGCTGAAAAATGCTCCGCATACTGCCGATGTGATAACCGGAAACGAGTGGGAACATCCTTATACCCGTCAAAAAGCAGCGTTCCCGCTTCCGTATGTTGCTGCCTTTAAATTCTGGCCTTCAGTTGGTCGCGTTAATGATACTTATGGCGACAGGACATTGATTTGTTCGTGCCCGCCGTTGGAGGATTATGAATTTGAGGAAAGTGCTATTGAATAGGCCCCACCCAACCCTCCCCGGAAGGGAGGGCTTTTGATTCATCGTAGATTAATGATAATGCTTGATAAAGGAATTCCAAATAAAAAAGTCTCCCCTTCCGGGGGAGATTTAGAGGGGGCTATCGCTAACACCCCACAACCGCCTTACTATGCAGTTATCTTCACCTCGCTAAGGACTGAGGGCGATAATGGCTATGGCGACATGGCAGCTGAAATGAATGAGCTTGCCGCGCAGCAACCTGGTTTTCTTGGTGTTGAGTCGGCAAAAGAAGAATTAGGGATTACGATTTCCTATTGGGAATCATTGGAAGCTATAAAGAATTGGAAAGCCAACTCGCGCCACCTTTTTGCCCAGCAGCAAGGCCGCGAAAAATGGTATGAGCGGTATAAAACACGCATTTGTAAAGTCGAACGCGACTACGAGTTTTGAAGTAATGTTAAATTAACCAAAAACAGCATTTTTTTATAATTAAACATTGATGTACTACTTATTAAAAAATGCTTTAACTTGTAAAACGTTTCAATAATAGTTTTTTATTTACACACATAAAGGTGTATAACCTTTTAGTTTTTCGTTCCGTATAAAGCATATATGACTAATAATAGTGGCTCTGTAAGTATTTTGCTTGTTGATGATGATGAAATAAATAATTTTATTTCTATTAAGTTAATAAAGAAGGCTCTGTTAAATACAGATATCATGGCCTGTTTGCATGGGAAATATGCAATTGATCTTCTTTTGGATATTCAAAAGAACAATCCTGATAAGTTTCCGGATTATATCCTTCTGGATATTAATATGCCTATTATGAACGGGTGGGAATTCCTGGATGAATATACGCGCCTAAACATTGATCCCATAGGCAAATGCAAGGTATTTATTATATCCTCATCAGTTTTCAGCAACGATATCAACAAAGCACGCTCATACCCGCTTGTGAAAGACTTTATATCAAAACCATTAAATGTTGAAAAGATAAAAGAGCTTTTTGAAGTCGCCAAACATGCCTGACTGCAATATTGACACACTAAGCAGTATAACACAAACCTAACTATCAAATTTAAAATCAAACAACTTCGCTAAGCCGACAAAATAATAAAGTGCTCGTCGGTATATTTTACCCGTCCCAAAGGGTTTGACTTAGCATGATAAAATAAACAAGTATAGTTTTCCGCCGCCGCCTTCTTACCATATTCTTCGCGCAACTGCATAGCCTTGCGTCCATCAAAATCATACTTAGCTATAAATTTTCGGATTAATTGTTCTGGTTCAGGCAGTTCATCGCCTCCAAAAAAACATTTATCATCGTTTTCATCTATCCAGAAAACCTGGTGATAGGGGCAATGTCCGCCGGATAGTTCATACTTTATGCCGGGCTTTAATTCGCCCGAGCCTTCAACCAACGTTATTTGAACGGCGTCTTTTAACGTTTCAAAAATCTCCTTATGATAGGAAGATGATTTACCGGAAAGTCCTGTTTCCCATTCGCCGCGCTGTATAATATGTTGCGCACCCGGGAAGCTTGGTTCTAAGCGGCCATTTCTTTCCACCACCAGGCCACCAGAATGATCGTAGTGCAGGTGTGACATCAGCACAAGCGTCACTTCATCAGGATCGAAGCCGGTATTGCGAATATGCTGGTGCAGCAGCAGTTCATCCCGGGTATCTTTGTAACCCAGCCCTGTATCAAATACAATCAGGTCATCTGTGGTTTTTACCAGGAAAGGATTAACATGGATGAACAAAGATCCGGGACGTTCCCTGTAGTTATCGGTTTGAGGATCAAATGGAATAAATTTTTTTGACGAATCAACCGAATACGACCCTTCTCCTAATGCAAAAATCTCCATGCTTTCTTATTTATATTGAATGATTGAACGGCGCTTTGATTTTGAGTAAGATATAGTTTTGCATATTGAAATTACAAAAACATCAGCGAAATCATTTAATCAGTTTCATCAGCGGTTCAGACAATTCTGACTATATTTACTGTTTTAGCGACAAATATATGAATAAACGGTGGGCGATAAGGGAAGGGCCAAATAATGCAGATGTAATAAAATTGGCCAATGAACTTAATATTGACACCGTTTTAAGTACTTTGCTGATCCACAGGGGCATTAATAATTACGATGAAGCCCGTTATTTCTTCCGACCCGACCTCCGCCACCTGCATGACCCTTTCCTGATGGCCGATATGGAAAAAGCCATCCACAGGATTGAAACCGCAATTTCAGGCGGGGAGAAAATATTGATCTACGGCGACTACGACGTTGACGGAACTACTTCAGTATCCTTAGTTTATAGCTTTTTTAACAAGCGGCACACTGCTATCGAATATTATATACCCGACCGCTACCTTGAGGGATACGGAATATCAACCCAGGGTATAGATTATGCAGCCGATAAAAACTTTAGCCTGGTAATAGCGTTGGACTGCGGTATTAAATCAGTTGATAAAATAGCTTATGCTAATTCGCGGGGGATCGATTTTATCATTTGCGACCATCACCTGCCAGGGAACGAACTACCTGCCGCCGTAGCGGTGCTCGATCCAAAAAGAAAAGACTGCGGATATCCTTATAAGGAGCTTTCAGGCTGCGGGGTAGGGTTTAAACTGATACAGGCCTATGCCGAAAAAAATGACATCCCCTTTGACGAAGTTAGCTGTTATCTCGACCTGGTAATGATAAGTATAGCCTGTGATATTGTACACATAACCGATGAGAACAGAGTGCTTGCTTATCACGGCCTGCAGAAACTAAATAATGATCCCTGTATGGGGGTAAAAATGCTTATGCAAGTTGCCGGGAAGACTAATAATTATACCATTTCGGATGTGGTATTTTTGCTTGGCCCGCGCATTAATGCCGCCGGCCGCATAGACGACGCGAAGCACGCCGTTGAATTATTGATCGCTTGCCATGAAGATGCCGCGAAGGAAAAAGGCTTGCTGATCAACGTGAAAAATACCGAGCGGAAAGGGCATGACCTATCCATCACCGACGAGGCCTTAAGTATGATCGCATCTGATGAGATAATGATCAACCGAAAATCGACGGTGGTGTACAATGAAAATTGGCACAAAGGAGTTATAGGTATCGTGGCATCACGTTTGACTGAAAAATACTATCGGCCCACAGTAGTGCTTACCCGCTCTAACGGGCATGTGGCAGGATCGGCACGGTCTGTTTTTGGCTATGACCTGTACGAGGCATTGTGCGAATGCAGGGATTTGCTTATCCAGTTTGGCGGGCATAAATACGCTGCGGGGCTAACCATGCATCCCGAAAATGTGGAAGCCTTTATAAACCGTTTTGAGGAAGTAGTATCAGCAACTATAACTGACGAACAACTGGTGCAGGAGATACGAATAGATGCTGAATTGGAGTTAAAGCAGATTGAACCTAAATTTTTCAGGATATTAAACCAGTTTGGGCCTTTTGGTCCCGAGAACATGTCGCCGGTTTTTATCAGCCGGAATGTGTATGTTAGCGGCTATGCAGGGCTAGCCGGTGAGCAGCACCTGAAAATGGCAATAAAGCAGGAGGGTTCGGGCGTGTTTGATTGCATTGCGTTTAACCTGGGGACTTATTTGTATGAAGTAAACCAGGGGAAACTTTTTGATATTTGCTACAGCATCGAAGAAAATATATGGCGCGAAAAACGCTCAATACAGTTGAATATAAAGGGAATACGTTTTGAAAACACTAAACACTAAATTCCAAACTCTCAGGTTTGAAAACGCTAAACACTAAATTCTAAACTCTAAAATATTAAAAATGTGATTTAGAGTTTAGAGTCGAAAATTTAGAATTTAGAACTTA
>JANYAB010000218.1 GCA_025355225.1 Bacteroidota bacterium | reverse complement strand
GACAAAATAAGATCATCAACCTTCGTACCAATCAACAAAAAAGCCCGCCCCGGGGAATACCTGGGAACGGGCCTCAATCAATCAACTCTGTATTCTACAATTCTACTTTACAGTATAAGTAAGGTGTGCAGCATCTAAGGTAACTGTATAGGTACCCGCTGCAGCAATAGTAATGTTTGCGCCATTTAAACTAAGCGTTCCACCGCTTCCGCCTAAATTAGTACCCCAATCATGATTTAACCGGAATTTAATTGCTCCCGCTCCTAAATGCACAACCGCACTCCAGGTTTGAGTTCCGTTATTAAATTTCATGTCGGTATCGCTTTGATAGCCGCTGCCTGCAGGCCAGCCGCCGGGACTTGCATCTCCAACTATACTCCACAGGGTGGGTGTTAAGGTAAGTGTGTTTTTATTCACATCAAGCACTACCTGGTTACTGGTAATCTTAACAGTAGAGTCAGCTGTGGCTATTGATGAAGAATAAAAATTATTACCTCCGCCAGATACATATTCGGTTGAATAGGTAATTGGACTACCTGTGCCCTTACCATTGGTAGTAGCGTATTTAAACGCCCAACTTCCCTTAATAGGCACTATCAAAAATGGGTCACTGGGGAGCGCGAAATTAATAATACCTGTAAAGATACCATTACTGGTTGCAGATAATAAGCTATCCTCCTGTGCGCCAGGGTTAGCCCATCCTTCATAATTCCCTGGTACATACACATACGATGCCAGGTTAAACGGCTTAACCGTGAGTGAAAGTACATTGGAATAAATCGGTGCGACCTGGGCGCTAACAGATTGTACAACCCGGACATTTACTTGTGCAGTAACGCCACCAACAAGGTTTAGTTTCAATAACAATGCATTGAAATCAGCTGTAGTAAATCCTTGTGAAAGTACAGTAGAGCCCAATGAAAACGATGTTGGGTTCGCCCAGTTATCGCCGACTGCATCAATTTGCAGCGTATTGGTCACCGCTGCACTAAAGCCGTAATTAGCTTTAGTAAAAGTGAAACTAATAATCTTTGTTGTGTCGGTAAGCTTAGTTTTATCTAATACAGGGGTGGTGGAGTTAGCACTTAAGGCCCCCGGCTTTCCCCCATTGGAAGTTACAATAGCTCCGTCCTTTTTACACGATGCCAGCATTAACAGCGCTATGCTGCTAATCGCTAAAAATTTTGTTAACACTGTTTTCATTTTTTCATTTTTTTAATTAACACACTTATTTATTAAGGGGTCAAGTACAAATATTTTAACAACGGTTTAATTATAACCGAGATTTTGTTTTAAGTTAGGATTAAGGGCTATCTGCGTAGAGGGGATAGGCATCAGGTTAAGATTATCCGAAACGCTTGTTCCGTTTAATACGCCGCCTTTCCACTGCCATAAATAATTACCGTTGGTAAATACACCAAAACGGATCAGGTCTGTTCTTCTTTGCATTTCAAAAAGCAATTCCCTGCCTCTTTCATCAAGCATAAATTGCAAGTTTAACTGGCCGGCAGTTATATTGCCTGCAGCACTGCCGTCAAAGGCTCTTGTGCGTACCATATTAACATAATTAAGCGCTGTTGGCAGGTCGCCGCCTGTGCCGCCGCGAAGAACAGCTTCAGCATAGATCAGGTAAACATCCGCCAGTCGGAACATTGGAAAATCAGTGTCGACAAAATTACCGGTAGGGTCGCTTCCAACTGCACCTGTTGAAGTAACATTTCTGAATTTCTGTATAGCATACCCATCATTAAATGTGTACTCGTCACTCATTGCAAGTTTTTGTCCGTTGGTGAAGAACATAGCGCGTTTATCTGTATTTCCGCTATTATCAGGAAACAAAGCTACATATTGCGGGGTTGTCCGAAAGCCGGCCCATCCGCCGTTAACGCCAAAAGCAGATGCGTTCATATTACCGCCAATTTGTGCGTGTACCAAATAGGTCATTCCGCCGTAACCCTGCGTATGCAAACCGTCTGACTCGATTGGGAAGATGATCTCATTTGATTTGTTATTGTCTGCGAGGAACAGATTTTTAAAATGTGGCTCGAGTGTATAACCTGCTGAGATCACTTTGTTAGCGTAAACAATAGCATCAGTGCTGCGGTCAGTACCGGTATACACTTTAGCATTCAGATATAATTTTGCTAATAAGGTATAAGCGGCAGCTTTGTCGGCACGGCCATACTCAAAGCGCGGAGCGCCGAGGTCGGCATCAATACCTTTTAACTCACCTTCTACATAAGTAAACAAAGCGGTACGTGTTTTTTGTACCGGAAAAAATACACCTACTGCATCATTTTCCGTTACTAAAGGTGCGTTGCCGAACAGGTCGATGGCATGTGAATAACTCAGGGCCCTTAAAAATCGGGCTTCCGCGCGATATTGTTTGGCTAAAGTTAAGTTATTGCCTGTAATGCCGTTTTTGCTCAACGCAGCATCGGTAGTGTTGCGGAGGAATTCATTATCCAATGAAATTTCATAGTAAATACGGTCATACATAGCCCGTATAAATTCATTTTGTGAATTCCAGGTCATGTCATGTAAGTTATGCACCGTTCCATCGTTCCAGATGATTGAAGCTTCGTCGGTAGTTAATTCTTCCATGTTGAATAACTCACGCAAATAATTACCGAAACCTTCATCAATGCCGGCTATATCCGCGTTACCGGCCCCACCGGTTTGGCCGCTTATAGCAAAAGCATCGTACAATTTAGCCAAAACAGGTTTGTAATTGTTAAAATCCGTGTAAACGGTAGCCGTAGTCACAGCTCCTTCCGGAGTCAGGTTCTTTTTACAGGAACTCACTGTTACCAGCAATCCCATTACTATAATGGCTGCCAGTTTTTGTAAATGTCTTAATTTCATGATATCTTATATATTAAATATTTTTGCTTTCTATTTTTAAGCAGCATTGCATTTTTTATCTTAAAAACCGAGGTTTAACCCGATTGAATAAATTCGTGGTCGTGGATACAAATTGTTATCAATACCACCCTGTACTTCGGGATCAAGACCAGTATACTTTGTTACTACAAATACATTTTGTACATTGAAGGAAGCGCGCAAAGTTGCAACCTTAGCAATTTTACCAAAGTTGTAACCTAAGTTAGCATTATCCATTCGAAGAAACGAAGCATTTTCTACAAAATAATCAGAATAAAGCTGGTATTGCTGGAAATTGGTCTTTAATACACTTGCAGGGAGATTGTCCAAATACAATGGGAATTTAAGACCAGCATAAGCGCCATTAGATGCCGCTTCAGCATTATATACATAGTTTCCTAAGTTAGCACGCATGGTGAATGCCAGGTTCCATTTCTTATAATTAAAATTGGAATTGAAACCCATAAATACAGTAGGATTAGGTTGCTTGTAAGCATATTTGTCATCAATGCTTGAACCATTGCCATTTCTGTCGACATAAACCCCTTCAAGCGGCATGCCGTTTGAGCCATAAACCTGCTGGTAAACATAAAAAGCATTTGGGGCAACGCCAGCCTTGTATATCTGGATGGTATTACCCACACCGCCCGGAATACCTCCTGTTGCAATGATCAGATTGGGATCCTTTGTTAAGGAAATATTAGTCACCTGCCTGGTGTTATAGGATATGTTGTATCCCAATGTCCAGTTTACATCTTTATTAGCAATGGCAATAATATTGATATTGAAATCAACACCCTTAGTAACTAAATTACCAATATTGGCGACTACGTGGTTAGTTAAATTGGTACCATCCGGAACCGGCGTATCAACTATTAAGTCTTTGGTTTTTTTGTAATAATATTCGACGGTGCCGTTTATTCTCCCATTTAAAAAACCGTAATCCAAAGCAATGTTTGAAGTTGCTGTTGATTCCCACTTAAAATTGGCGTTATACGCATCGGCTCGTAACGAATTTATATAGGTATTGCCGAATTGATAACCTGCACCGGTATTGCTGGGTTCGTACACAGCCAGGTAAGGGAAATATCCTCCCGAAGTATTTTCCTGTTGGCCGGTTACGCCATAGCCTACTTTCAATTTCAAATCAGAAAGCACATCAACACTTTTCAAGAAAGATTCTTCTTTAATACGCCATGCCAATGCTATTGCCGGGAAATAACCATTGCGATTGGCTGTGGCAAAACGCGATGAACGGTCATCCCTTATAGAAGCTGTTAACAAATACTTATTATCAAGAGCGAAATTTAACCGGGCAAAAGGCGACTCAATATAGTATTGCCCTGGTAATGACGAAGGGGGGGCAGTGTTAACTGTGGTCCTGTCTTCTGCAAAAGTGGCCTCTGGTTTATTATAGAAGTGGAAATATTGGTAAGAATAACCGGCCTGCACATCAAAATGACTATTGATGGATTTAAAATCTTTCGAATATTTTAAATAATAGTCGGTATTGTATGTGTAATTTTCATTAAAATATTGAGAATAAGACCCTTTGACTAAAGCACCAGCTCCTGCCGATGCCGGGGTGAAATTATTTCCCATGCCATCAGCAACGTCACCACCAAATGTTGCATTAGCTTGCAATTCTTTTAAAAACGGGAAAACATAATTCAAAGTCAGACTTCCTATACCCCGTTTGGCATACCCTCTTCCTACGCTTTCCTTTAATAAGCCTAATGGATTCCGGCCGGCAAACGTACTCGGATTACCGTTTGCATCAAGCCATTCATAATAACCTCCGTATTTAGCGTTACCGGAATAAACGGGTTGGGTAGGATCAAAATTAACGGCAGAGCCAATAGCTCCCTGGTTAGCGAAAAGACTCTGGGTAACAGTGCCTTTTAAATTAAGGTCTACTTTTAAACTTTTATTTAAAAAGTCATGATTTACATTGAATGCTACAGTCGTCCTTTTTAAATTATCAGTTTTTAAAATACCGTCCTGATCCAAATAACCAATTGATAAGCGATAAGGAAGCCCTTTTATGCCGCCTGTAAAACTTATATTATTGTCTGTAGCAAAAGCCTGTTGGTATATTTGTTTTTGCCAGTCGGTATTGGCGCTGCCCAATAATGAAGCCTGGGCAGGATCCTGGGTTTGAACCGCATTGCGGAACTGTGCTGCGCTTAATACCGGATATTCTTTGATAATTTTAGAAAGCGAGTTTAATGAACTGAAGTTAACATTCAGCTTATTGCCGCTTTTACCTTTTTTGGTAGTAATGATAATTACGCCGTTCGATGCACGCGAACCATAAATAGCGGCTGCCGAGGCATCTTTTAATATCGTGATGGTTTCGATATCCTGCGGATTAATAGTTGTTAAAGGATTGGCAAGGCCCCCAATTTGATTGTTGCTTACCGGAACATCATCAATAACGATAAGCGGATCGTTGCTTCCGGTCAGGGAGGCGCCTCCACGAATACGAATAGTACTTCCTGCACCGGGCGCACCACTGTTCGAAGTAATCTCCACACCAGCAACTTTGCCGGTAATTAAGGCTTCGGGTGTAGTAACCGGGCCCTGGTTAAAATCTTTGGATGAAATAGCCACAACAGAACCTGTTAAATCCTTTTTTCGTTGGCTACCATAACCTGTTACTACCACTTCATTTAAGTTTGTGTTTTCGGGTTGTAACCTGAAATCAACAGTAATTACGGAATTACCTACTGTTATGGTTTTTTTAGTGGCTACATAGCCAACAAACTTTGCAGTCACCGTGTAATTGCCGGCATTTACGCGCGTAATTGTATAATTACCGCTTGCGTCAGTAACGGAACCGAGCGTGGTGCCATCAATACTAACGGACGCGCCGGGTAAAGGCTGGTTGGTTTCATCAACCACCTTACCTTTAATGCTTCCTGTTTGTGCAAATGCCATAACAGACATCATGAGCAGTGCACAAATAAGCAGGTACTTTTTTGAGTAATTTTTTCTCATACTTTTTATTGTGTGTGTGAATAAAAATGGCGCTTTAGGCCGGTTATAAATTGGTTTATTAACTTTGCTGAAACAGCATGAGACTAATTTACACTAAGAAGTAATAATTCCAAATTTTATTCAAAAGATAATTTCTGATCAATTAATTAGGTTAATTTTAACTTTAAAGAAATGTTTTGGGATGGTAAATTTTATTGAAAAACATCGATTTTTGTGGCGAATTTTGCAATAATGATAGTTTTGACCCGAACTAAGTGTTTAAATTACACATTTAGCAATTTTACTTTAATGCAAACATTTCCGGGAACGTTCCCGGAGAATTAACTGTTAAAAAGACAATTTAAAATGAAAAAAAAAATAATTTTCTGCGCGTTTTTGCTTTTTGGACAAAATTTTTTGTTATTCGGACAGTTAAAAGTGACCTTTAAAACGGGTGAAATCCCGGCTGCAACCGGGCCTGAAACACACCTTTTTTTAGCGGGGGATTTTAACAATTGGAACCCTAATGATAAGGCCAGCGAACTCGTGCAAAGCAACGATAGATCGTACTCGCTTCTAAAGGTTTTACCAAAGGGTGTTTATAACTTTAAAATCACAAAAGGCAGCTGGCAAACGGTTGAATGTACTGGTTTTGGAAAGGCTATTGAAAACCGGACTGTTACTATTTTGCACGACACAACAATAACCGTAGATATTAAGGGGTGGCAGGATGATTTTAAGCCTGCCGAAAAAACACACACGTTGAGCGCGCATGTTCACGTGATCAGCGATAAGTTTGATATTCCTCAGCTAAGCAGGCAGCGGCGTATATGGATATACCTGCCGGCAGATTATGAGTCATCTTCTAAAAAATACCCCGTTATCTACATGCACGACGGCCAAAATCTTTTTGATGAATTTACATCAGGATACGGGGAATGGGGAATTGACGAAATACTGGATAAATTGCCGGTAAAAGAACAATGTATTATTGTCGGCATCGATCATGGGGGAGAATACCGTATTACCGAATATGATCCCTATGATTCAAAATATGGAAAAGGAAGGGGAGACGATTATGTGGATTTTTTAGCAAAAACATTAAAGCCATATATTGATCAGCATTATCATACCAGGCCCGATGCCCGGAACACTACGATCGCGGGCAGTTCTATGGGTGGGCTAATTTCCATGTATGCTGCGCTCAAGTACCCGGACGTTTTTGGGAATGCAGGGATATTTTCACCTGCATTCTGGATAGCCCCTGATCTGTATAAGTATGCCCAACAACAAGGCTTAAAAAAAGGTCAGCGGATTTATTTTGTCTGTGGTGATGCCGAAGGTGAAAACATGGTGGCTGACATGCATAAGATGGTCAGCCTGGTCCGCGAAAAAGGAATAACCGAAAAAAATTCGCCCGAAGTTATCGTTAAAGGAGCCAAGCACAATGAAAAACAATGGAATGGCGATTTTGTGGGGTTTTATCAGTGGCTTGTTAAAGCCCCACCCAACCCTCCCCGGCAGGGAGGGCTTTAAAAGTCTCCTTTCCCGAGGGATATATCCAAAGCAATAAAAAGTCTCCCCTACCGGGGGAGATTTAGAGGGGGCTGGGGCTAATAATCAATCATCCTGGCTGGTAAACAACCATGTTTCAGTGTTGCCGACTGGCAGGTTCAGCATTTCGCCGCGGTTCATTTGCCACCAAAAGCGTTGCCGCGGTTTTTCGCGATTACCTATCTCGTTCATGGATTCTGCATCATATAAGCGGCCGTTTAGCATCACGTATTTGATTTTTTGACTGTTGCGAATATCAATGAGTGGGTTATCGTTTAATACGATCAGATCAGCCAGTTTGCCCGTCTCTAATGAGCCTATTTCCTTATCCATGCCTAAATATGAAGCACCGTTAATGGTTGCACAGCGGATAGCCTGTAAAGGCGACATGCCACCCTGCGTCAGCATCCACAGTTCCCAATGTGCGCCAAGCCCTTGCAACTGCCCATGCGAACCCAGGTTTACTTTAGTGCCGCCGTCCGCTATTTGTTTTACGTACTTAGAAACCTCGATATGCCCATAGTCGCCATATTCGGTGGTTATGCGGCGACGGGACCGTGCATCAATAATAGATTGCGGTGTAAAATTCAACAGATGATCATTTTTCCACACTTCGGTACGGTCATACCAGTAATTTTCTCCCCAAAGGCCGCCATAGCATACAATAAGGGTTGGCGTATAACCCGATTTGCTGGCATTCCACAAGCTCTTTACATCCTTGTAAACAGGTACTACCGGTATATTATGTTCAATGCCAGTATGGCCGTCAAGTATCATATTCATATTGGTAAAATAGGTTGAGCCACCCTCCGGTACAACTTCCATTTGCAGTTCGCGCGCAGCTTCAATAATTTGCTGACGCTGCTCGCGGCGTGGCTGGTTATAGCTTTTTACTGAGAAAGCGCCCACAGCTTTTAGCCGGCGCAGGTTTGATCTGGCATCTTCAAGGCTGTTGATCACCACTTTGAAATCTCCGTCCGCTCCATATAAGATCGATCCCGTGGAGTAAACCCTCGGCCCAACCATGTTTCCCGCTTTGAGCATTTCGGACTGGCTGAAAACCATTTCGGTATTGGTAGATGGGTCGTGTGAGGTGGTCACACCAAAGGCAAGGTTAGCATAATAATTCCAATCCTGCTGCGGCGAAATACCATCCGGACTTGGATGCAAATGAGCGTGTACATCCACAATGCCCGGCATAATGGTTTTCCCGGCAAGGTCGTATACTTTTGCATCATCCGGAATTTGTATATCCGCGGTATTGCCTATTACGGTGATCTTATTCTTTACAATAATTATCGTACCGTTTTCAATTACATCATCGCCCTTCATTGTAATGATTCGGGCATTTTTAAAAGCAATCTTTCCGTCAGGAACATCAGTTTTTAATCGAAGGCCAATATCAGTGCCAATTGTATCTGTTGCAGGGGTTTTGTCATCTGTTCCATCTGCGAACGGAAAAGCACTGCGTATATCGCGGGTGAAATATCTTGGCCCTAAAGTCCACATTAGCTTTTTGCCGTCTTTGCTCCAATGGATATATGTACCGGCGTCACGGGTCAGTTTATTGAGCGGAATCGCTTTGTTTGAAGCAGATAACTCCTGGGGATTCCCAGTATTTACCATCGGGGTGATATAGCAGTTAAACAGTTCGGTAAAAGCCATCCACTTGCCATCGGGGCTTTGGGCAAATTGGGTAGCATAGGTGGAAGTATACAGCGTTTTTTGATTGGCCCCCGTTGTATCCATCATTCTGAAGGTTTTTTTACTTCCTTCGCTGCTTTGGTAATATATTTTTGAATCATCAGTCGAAAATTGTGGATAAACGCCATTGTCGATTATCATTTTAGGTGTTCCGCCTGTTGCCGGCATAATGTAAATGCCCGGGTTTTTGCCAAAGGAATAGCCCAGTACCTCATTTCCTTCGCCCTTACGGAAAGTTATTTTATCTCCTTTGTTTGAGAATTTAGGCGAATAATAGAGTCCTTTTTGGGTTGTAAGGCGTGTAACTGTGCGCGTTTTTAAATCAACACTGCATATTGCGCCTTTTAACTCATCGCTCCAATCAATATAGATCAAAGTTTTACCATCGGGACTGAAAGCAGGTTCATATTCGAAATCAGTAGTCGTTGTAATACGGCTGGGGATACTGTCTGGCAGTGTTTTAATATAAATATAACCCGCTGCATTAAACGCCACTTGTTTGCCATCCGGCGAGGTGGTGAGCTGCCTTATCATTTTAACCGGAAACTCATCCTGGAAAACTTTCTGTTGAAAATGGAGCGCCTCCGTAATGCTTTGCTGTGAAGTAACCTCGAACGGGATTTGTACAGCATTCAACGTGGCAATGTCAAGGTTCCATATCTTACCCTTGGCATAAAATATTACGTTCTTGCTATCAGGCGTCCAATTAAAATTGGGATATACCCCAAAAATGGCCCAGGTTTCCTGCTGGTCTTTCGAAAGGTCATCATAAACCGACCATTCTTCGCCAGTAGCCAGGTTGTGTAAATAAAGTACCGACTTTAATCTTACCCGTTTTACAAAAGCGAGTAATTTCCCGTCTGGTGATATCTGCGGACGGCATGCACCTCCCGAACCACCTGTTACAGTTTCTATTTGTCCGGTTTCGCGGTTAAGCCTTTGAATAGCGTATATACCCTGGTTGGGATCTTTATTGTATTGAAAATAAGGCCCCTGTGTCACATCTTCGCTCCAATAAATATATTTGCCATCGGGCGAAACGATAGGTTCACCTGCATCCTGCTGGTCGTTTTTACGTTTGGTTAGCTGGATGCCCTCGCCGCCGGTTTTATGATACAACCACATTTCGCCAGCGCCGAGAGAACGTGTGCCGGTAAAATGCTTGCGGGCTACTAAATATTGTCCATCGGGAGTCCAGGAGGCATTGTTTAAAAGTCTGAAGCTTTCTTTGGTAACAGGGTGTTTATTACTGCCATCACTATTCATTATCCAGATGTTATCACCGCCATCCTTATCACTTGTATAAGAGATCTGTTTGCCATCAGGACTATAGCGTGGCTGTATTTCCCATGCTTTTCCGCCGGCCAGTAATGTGGCTTTTCCGCCTTTAATTGGGATAGTGTAAATATCACCCAACAGGTCAAACACAATGTTTTGACCGTCGGGACTAACATCCAGATCCATCCAGGTACCTTCGTCAGTATTAATAGTGACTTTTTTTTGTTGCCCGGGAGGGTTTTCTACATTCCATTTTTGGGCGTAAAGTACAGTAGATAGCAATAGAAATATAAAGATGATAGCAGGCTGTTTCATTCGATGGTATTTGATACCGCGAAATTAGAAATTTTAAAGGACTTCAGATTTCGTTTTATTTCGACTGTGTGGGGCTATTATATTAAAAGGACAGATTATAAGTCCATTAGATTGTCTTTTTCCTGGTGATTATATCTTTGGCGCCCTGCCAGCTATACTTACTGCTTTCGCCGGTTAGGCGTTTTTCTCTTTGTTCATCAAATATTTTAATTTCTTCAGATGTGAATTCGTATTCGAAGTCATCATCTTCATTGTACTCTTTTGTTGAGGACGTTTGCATTTGGAATTGTATTTTAACGAATTTACTTATAAAAGTATTTATCTTTTAATGAATTAAAGCATTTCAGATTTCGAATGTTCGATTTCGGATTTATCTTCGCATCGCTTATCTTCAATTTTTAGGGATTATTAAATCCGAAATTGAAAATCCGA
>JANYAB010000214.1 GCA_025355225.1 Bacteroidota bacterium | reverse complement strand
AGATAGCCAATAACCTCCGGCCGGTTTGGAGGGTGAAGTTGAGCTATCGGCACCTGCGCGGACCCAATTGGAATTAAAAACAAGGCCACATCATTCTGACCAGTCGGGGGCCTGGAAAAAAAGCTTGTGTCTATTTCACATTGGTACGGATAGGCTGGCCGCCATGCTAAGGAAAGTTGGCTATTATCAATAAATATTCTTTTTTGCTGAATATTTGTAACGCTAATGTATCCAATTACCGGTTCGGTTGTTGTTGTAATGCAATGAATATTACCGTTCAGATTTGATGGCTGCGGATCAAATATGGAACCTAATTGCTCAGTATTCTTTTTAAGGTTTTGCCAAAAATTAAATGCGTCCGCCGTTAACGCATATTGTTTTACTAAAATACTGTACTTCGTTTCCAATTTCTCTGATGTGGATGGGACCTCTGTTATCGGGTTCTGATAAATAACATCCTGCTGCAGTCTTGCCGATGAGCCCAGCGTTATTGAACTCGAGTTATTATTTCCAAAGCAGGAATATATCTGCTGACCTGGCGTACGCAATACTATTTTCTGTCCATCTGTTATAAATAGCGATTGGTATAACGCATGAAACTGCCATGTTTCAACATAATCCCAACGGTAATAACGCGTATTGTTATTGGGATCGTGCGTGTTGACGTATAGTTGTACACCGTCGTTCTGGATTATAAATCCTACACTATCTATCGGTGGTGTGTCCTTATCAGCGACAAAGTCAGAAAGGTATACTTTGCCATCTGTCGTTACTATTCGTAAGCGCAGATTTTCCGTCTTATCAAAATTTAAGGAAGGTAGTTGATATTGACCATTACCAAGTTCTGCCATCACAAAGCTATTACCCTTATTATCTTCAACTGAAACCTGCGCATTTAGTTCGGGATTTGTGCTTGCTTTGCCCGATAGTTTTACGGTGCGGCTTAATTTAATTATGGTCGAATCCTGGCCGGTACTGATCACACCTTCAACCACGAGGTAATTAACATTTGATGCGATTATTGATGGCGCATAAGGTTTTTTACAAGCAGCGATCCAAACCAATGCAGCAACAACCAGGATACCGATTTTCTTTCCCCTTTTCATTTCCAAAAATCAGGTCGTTTAGTGTTCTTCTTATGCCAAAAGAAATATTGCATATATATACCTGTCTCTTATCATTTAAAATCTGATATTGTAATTAATAAACGGAATTGGCACGGCAAATATGGACAGCTTATACCCATTTATTATACCGCCTTGTTCGCTAAAAAAAGTTGAGTAGGCATTTGCCCGCCCTGTAAGGTTATATACGCCAATCGTCCACGAGTTATGTGTTAACTGATGCACCTTGTGGTTGCCCTCAATATTCATTGAAAAATCTGTTCTGAAATAATCGGGGATACGATAAGCATTTCTGTCCGAATAATAAACCCGCTCGGAGCCGTCATATTGATATTTAGCTATTGGCAGGGTAATAGGGCGGCCGGTACTATAGGTCATATCTAATGAAACGCTAAACCGGTGGCTAAACCGATAATTACCTGTAAAGTTAAAGTCATGGGGTTTATCATAGTTAGCCGGATAGAAATTCCCTCCATTTATCACTTCGCCGGCATTCGGGTCATTCTGCCTTAAAAATGTGCGCGAATAGGTATAGCTTGCCCAGCCATTTAGCTTTCCTGCCGTTTTACGTATCAGGAACTCTATGCCATAGGCTTTCCCCTGGGTACTGATCACATCCTGCTCTATATGCTTGTTTAAGATCAGTGTGGCCCCGCTCTTATAATCCAGGTAATCGTTTATCTTTTTGTAATATACCTCTACCGAGGTCTCTATCGTATTGGATTTGGCATTTCTGTATAATCCCAGCGATACCTGCTGCCCAAACTGCGGCTTGACATTCGGGTCGCTTAGTTTATAGGTGTCCGTTGGCGATATCGCCGTGGTGTTGGATAGTAAATGTATATACTGCCGCAAGGTATTGTAGGCTGCTTTTACCGAAAGGTCGTCACTTAAATTATACCGGGCCGATACTCTTATCTCCGGGCCCTTGTAGGTGTTGATCACCTGGTTCTTTTTGTAAGTTGTGCTATCCAGCACGTTGACACTTTCTCTGGGCAGGTTGGGGGCATAACGGTCCACCGTTTGCGGGCCCAGGTAGGCGTATAACGAATACCTTATACCGGCGCTTATGGAAAAGTCAGGGGTGATATCATACTTATCTCCCAGGTACAGGGCGCTTTCCAGCGCCTGCTCTGCCGGAACGGCATCCGGCGCCACCAGTGATTTACTCCCGTTGGGTTCATAATCTCCCGGGTTCAGGTTATAATAGATCGAGCTTAGTCCAAAGTCCAGCGTGTTCTTGCTGTTTAAATAATAGGTGAAGTCGGCTTTGAAATTGGTTTGCTTTACCGCAAAGTTCAGCTTATAGGCATCCACCGGGTTGGCTGTGCTGGATACATCATACTTGTAGTCATCTATGCCTGCATGAATATGCTGTATAATTTATTATTAAAATTGTGCTTCCATTTGATGTTCGCGTTTTTATTGCTGTAGCCATAGGCGGTATCGCTGTTCAGCCGGAATTTGTCGTTGCTCAGGTAGGTGGTGATGTAGATATTGTTCTTCTCATTAATCTGGTGGCTGATATCCAGGTTCAGGTCATAAAACGAGGCGGAGCTGTGTTTATAGGCATCCGGCAACAGGCTAAGCAGCCAGTCGGAATAGGTGGTGCGCCCGCCAAAAATAAAGGAGGTCTTGTCTTTGATGATCGGACCCTCTACGTTCAGCCGGCTGGTTAGCAGCCCGATCCCCGCCGAGCCGGTAAATATCTTTTTATTCCCTTCCCGGTCCGTTACATCCAATACCGAGGATAGGCGGCCTCCGTATTTTTCGGGAATGGTGCTTTTATAGAGTTCTATGTTCTTGACGATATCGGGATTGAACGCGGAAAAGAAACCGAAAAAGTGCGAGGGGTTATAAATCGTCGCATCATTCAGCAGGATCAAGTTCTGATCGGCCGAACCGCCGCGTACGTTAAACCCTGTTGTTGCCTCGCCTACGGATTGTACGCCCGGAAGCGTTAATACTACCCTCAGCACATCGGCTTCGCCGAATGCGGTGGGTATTTGTTTGATGCTTTTTATATCCAGCTTGTTTACGCCCATCTCCACGCTTCTTACATTGGCCACTTTTTCGGCCGAGATCTGTACTTCTTTCAGCGAGGTTACCTGTTCCTGCATTTCGATGTTTAGCTTGCCATCTGAGTACAGGACGATCTTGCGCCGGGTGTCTTTCATCCCCAATCCTTTTATGGTCAGCGTCTGGCGCCCGCGGGGCAGCGTCAGCGAGTAATAACCAAACTGGTCGGTCGCTATGCCCACTTTTGATTCTGCGTTGTAGATACTGGCCCCGATCACCGCCTCGCCTGATTTGATGTTCCGTACATAGCCGGCTAAATTGGCCGTCCCGGATTTAATATTATTCGTCCTGATCCCTATTTCGTATAGCTTATTCTCGGTGGTTGCTTCGGCTACCTTCTTTTCACTTTCCTCAGTATAATCGGTTACCACAGCTGTTTGTTTGGTATTTTCATTGGCTGGCTGGGCATTAAAAAAACCTTCTGCCAATTCGGTTTTTACTTCCCGTCCTTTTGTTAAAAACACCTGCTGTTGTGCTGTAATCGTATAATGGAATCCGGTATTATGAAAAGCCAAATCAAGTACACTTTCCAACGGCTTATCAGTTACCTGCAGAGTTACTTTCAAGCTGTCAAACTGCGGCGGGTTATAATAAAAATGATATCCCGTCTTTGATTCGAGCTCACTAACAAATTGTTCAATTTTCGCTTGCTGGAAATTAACACTGATCAATTTTTTGTTTCCCTCCTGAGCAGAAGTCAGCTTAAAAATCATAAGAAAACAGAAACATAGAAAGTAAATTTTTTTCATCAGAATAATTATTCGTTTGTTAATTGTTTTTTAGGGCACTTATGAACTTTCTATTGCTCTGTTGATTTTTGAACGATAAGGAAGGTATCATGAGGAGTAAGAACGTTTATGTTAGTTTGTTAAATGATCATAATAATTTGCTATGCTGGCCATAGCACCTTCCGGGTCATTTCTAAACTTTATTTTATGGTCCCTTATATATTGCTGAAGGATGCTTCTCTTGTCTTTTAGTACCTTTAAAAAAGAACTTTGGCTGCTTACGCTATAATAGTTATTACCTTTTCTCAGGTAGTACTCATTCTTTTCAAGAAAATAGGTTTCCATAATAGCAGATACATTGGTTGAATTTTGAATGGTTTTTATCCGTTTTGCCAAAACCTCGGTTTTCCCTCCGTAAAGCTGATCATAAAAGCCGGTGGTAATACCAGAAGCAGTGGAAGTAGTATTTAAAGAATCGGCGTCGATCCTGACAAAATGATGATCCGATAATGTAAAATCATGTACCCGTTCACTTAATAAAGTATATGCTGAAAATTTATTATACAGAATCGCCACTAAAACATCCTTATAGATATCGTACATCATGGGCACATCCTTATAAATTATTCCGTCGTAATAAACTACCCCGGGTATCCAACTTTGTGCCTCAGGGGGAAACAGCGCATTACCTTTTATGCTGCGATTGTACAACTCGTATTCGGGGCCATTATATAATCTGGACTGCTGACCTATAGATTTGTTGTAGTTTGCTACTGTTTGGGTTAACGCTGATTGCAAGTAGCTACTGTCACCCGGAGCCTGCCCGAATGAGATATTGACATACACTGTGTTTAAAAAACACAACATAATTACACCATAGACATATTTCTTCATTAAAAAATTGATAAAGATTTAAGCATTAAAGAGAAAATGAAATTTACACGACTTTAAGTTAGAAATCAACCGGTTATTTCAAAAACAGACCAAAACGTCATATTTGTATTAATGTTGTTACTGATTTTTATCTGGCCGTGTATTGCAAGATTTATTCTATTGCTAATTTTTAGAATAATATTATGGCATTACAGAGTTATTTTCTGTTCTTAAATAAGATATACGCAAATAACCAGGCATACGCTACAGCCATCGAAATTATATAATGGGAATACCGCAATTACAGTATAAAGTATTGTAATAAAAAGACTAAGCCCAGTCCCACCAATGTGCAGTGCCCTATCCTAATAACAGAATTTCAGTTAAAGCGGGGATATTATTGAACATGCAATACTGAAAATCCGTCTATTAAATATTTATTTTTAAAAAGAAGGCAGGTATTATTTATCGTTACCGTTTAGCCACCCGCGTCGGCGTATCCAGTCCCGATACTATACTCCGCGAACTTAAGGCTATGGCCCGTATTGTCGACGTGATATTGCCTACATCGAGGGTACTTAATTCGTCTTTTACAGTATGATAATATTTATCGATATCGATCTGATCTGTTGATATGGTATGTGCAGGCACGCCCACTGCAGCCAGGGAGGCATTGTCGCTGCGGTAAAATAAGTTCTGGTCAGGATATGGGTCTGGGTAAAATTTGAAGGCTGTGCCGTTGAGGTTTTTTTGCAATATCGTTCCGAAATCAGACCGCTCGAAACCGGTGATAAACGCAGAGTTTTGGCCGAATGAAGTTATTTGCATGACTCTCGACATGGTAGGAAGTGAGCAAGGTATTGACTTAAAAAGATTAAGTATTTTGAAGTTATTTAACAAATCTTCTGCAATTTATGCTGCTGGCGGAGTAAAAAATATAAGTGATATTCAGCGGCTAGAACAACTTGGTATT
>JANYAB010000212.1 GCA_025355225.1 Bacteroidota bacterium | reverse complement strand
CTCTATCATAGAATTTACCGGGCGCATCAGCACGATGTTGCGGATATTGCGCGCATCAACACCTGTAGACAACTTTTGCGATGTAGTTAATATCGTTGGAATTAACTTTTCGTTATCCTGGAACTCCCTTAAAAATTGCTCGCCTATCTCGCCGTCATTCGCCGTTACACGCACACAATAATTGGGATCTTTGCTTTTTTTGTACTGATTTACCAAGTCACGGACAGCGGCGGCGTGATCCTGCGTGGCACAAAAGATGATCGCCTTTTCGTTCTGACTGGCTTCATCCATGTAAATTTTCACGCGCTTTGCTTCACGTTCTTTTATTTCGATGATCTTATTAAAATCAGGTTCCTTGTACAGCTTACCTTCTTCTATTTCTCCTTCAACAATCTGGTCGTCGCTGGTGTAGATATAATCATCCAGCGTAGTTTTTATACGTTTTACTTTAAATGGAGTTAAGAAACCATCATTAATGCCTTCCTTTAGCGAATAGATGTAAACCGGCTCGCCAAAGTATTGGTAGGTATCTACATTGTCCTTACGTTTTGGCGTTGCAGTTAAACCTAATTGAACGGCGGGCGAAAAATATTCCAATATACCCCGCCAGTTGCCTTCATCATTTGCGCCGCCCCGGTGGCATTCGTCAATAATAATAAAATCAAAATAGTCGGCAGGGTAAGCGCCAAAATAAGGCGTGGGTTTGCCATCCTTATCCGTACCGCTCATAAAAGTCTGGAAGATGGTGAAGAAGATACTCCCGTTGGTAGGCACGCTGCCTTTTTTGGTGATCTCCTTTGGACTGATGCGTACCAAGGCATCTTCGGAGAAAGCAGAGAATGAGTTATAAGCCTGATCTGCTAAAATATTCCGGTCGGCTAAAAACAGGATGCGCGGCCTGCGACTGCCGTCCCGCCTTAAGTTCCACCGGGTTTGAAATAATTTCCAGGCTATCTGGAAGGCAATGGCTGTTTTGCCTGTCCCGGTTGCTAAGGTTAACAGAATGCGCTGGCTGTTATTGGCAACCGCCTCTAAAGTATTTTTAACTGCTATTTCCTGGTAATAGCGCAATTGCCAGCTGCCGCTTTTATCCTCGAACGGAACGGCGGCAAATTTTTCGCGCCACTCGTTTTGTACGGTAAATGTTTTGTTCCATAACTCATCAGGCGTAAGGTATTGGCTTACCAAACCCTCGGCACCTGTCTTCAAACAAATACTATATATCTCCCTGCCATTGGTGGCGTAACAGGTTTCCAGCTGCAATTTTTCAGCATACAGCTTGGCTTGCATCACCCCTTCGCCAACTCCTAATTCATCCGCTTTGGCTTCTATCACCGCCAGTTTTATACCTTTGTACACCAAAATATAGTCTGCAATCATGGGCTTTGAACGCCCACCGCCGGTTTGAATTTTACCATCGGTAATTTTGGCATTACGC
The DNA here is from genome assembly GCA_025355225.1 of Bacteroidota bacterium. Taxonomy (GTDB): domain Bacteria; phylum Bacteroidota; class Bacteroidia; order Sphingobacteriales; family Sphingobacteriaceae; genus Mucilaginibacter. Next base: position 3,644 of record JANYAB010000212.1, on the reverse strand, counting down.
TCGCGCAATACCTTTGAACCTTCCACAACGCCCCAGCCGCAGGCTTTTAACTGCGGATCTATCAGTTCGGCCCTGGTTTCTGCTTCGTTCATAGGTTAATTGTTTAAAGCGTTAGGCAGCATCAATAAAAAAGGCATGGCCTTGGCATAATCCAGTTCCGCATAAAAAATGCCCAACCTGTTCAGGTTTTTATAATAGTTGTTTACGTTGGTATAGTAATTTAGTTCGCTTTGTAAATACCAGGCTTTGGCTCCCAACTTTTCGGCTATAAACCATTTTTCGAGCAAACGCCCGGCACGCCCGTTGCCATCTTCAAAAGGGTGGATATTTACAAATACCAGGTGGATAAAAGAGGCGAAATAAAAAACTTCGGCATAAGTAAGCGATTGTGTTTTCAAAGTTTCTATATCCTGCCACAACTGTTCGAAAAGTATTTTAACCTGATTAGCTGGCGCTGCTTCAAACTGGATACGGCCCGTTTTATGCTCCATCACTACCATATTGCCGCTACGGAATATGCCCTGTTTGTTTGATGGCAGCAGGTGCGCTGTAATTAGTTTATGAGCCGATAAAAAACTTATTGCGGTAAGCTGAGTTTGTTGTGCGTATATATAGGCTTTGTACAGATCGTCCGGCTTTTGCACAAGGTCGGGTTGGTACTCCACGTTCATCATCCGGTGCTTTAGGTAGCTATCCACTTCCATCTGTTCGCCTTCAATACGCGATGAAGTAATGGCGGAAACCGAGGTATAAAAACTAAACGTGTCTGTCGAGATCTCAGCATCTTTTAAGGCATCAAATTGCGCCTGCATCGAAGTGCTCACCTGCTGTTTGTATTCAGCCAGCAGATCAACAGGGATAATCTTTAATTCTTCGTTCATTTATCTGATACTATCCATTATTATTATTATTGCGATGGGTTACACCCATCGCGGACATATTACGCCCCTTTCGGGCTGCATTTATCCAACAATATTCATCATTCAGCCCTGAAAGGGCCTCATTTAACAACACAGGACATCGTCCTGTGATACACATCATCCCAAAGCACATAAGCCCTGAAAGGGCGATATATGTTAGCGCGATATATAATATTATCCGATGGGCTATACCCATCGCAAATGTATTATACCCCTTCGGGGCTGCATATTCATCATTCAGCCCTGAAAGGGCCTCATATAACAACACAGGACATCGTCGTGTGATACACATCATCCCAAAGCACATAAGCCCTGAAAGGGCGATATATGTTAGCGCGATATATTAACTATGCCCGTCCACCTGTATTATCAATCCCAAACATACCGCTCATCATATTCAACCTCATATTTTTTCAAAAATGCCCGGTATTCCTCCTGGTACGTTTTACGGCTATGGTGCTCATGCTGATTAGCAATATAAGCAATAACTCTTTCAACTTCGGCCGGGTTTACCGAAAAAGCGCCATAACCGTCCTGCCAGTAAAAGTTTTGCAATGATGCATCCAGCGTTTTTATCCATTTGGATGAATGTGATTTTACTTCTTCAACCAGTTTCATTAAAGCGATCTTTTTTGATAGCATACACAAAACATGAACATGGTCCGTATAGCCGCCAATTTTTATTGGCTGACATTCCAGGTTTTTACAGATGCCTCCTAAATAACTATGCAATTCACCCTCATGCGGGGGGTAAATTAGCGGCTGCCGGTGTTTGGTGCTAAACACAATGTGCATATAGTTTTTTACGAGTGATTGTCCCATATTCTGATATATTATGCCCTTTCAGGGCTTATGCTAATGTTGCTATCTTATCCGATGGGCTATGCCCATCGCAGATAGATTGTGCCCCTTCGGGGCTTTTTAGTTCGCCATTAAATGCCTTTTGCAGTAGGCTCTTTTTTAATTCTTCTAGTCTTTCAATTTTAGTATTATATATCCTGTCCAGTCTCTCTTTTTCATCCTTTAGCTTTTCAAGTTTAAAAACAATTTCTTTTTGTTCTTTTAAAGATGGCAATGCCAAGTTATATTCCTTTATCATAGGAATAGTTAATTGTGGTATTGCGCTACCGCTTCTAAGAATTGTTAAGTTGTCGATTGAATGTTTTAAAAATTCTAAGTTTATCAAATTCAAATTTGGTATCAGAACGATTAACCTCACAATTGGCAAATATTGGTCAAATCTTATTTCCGTGTGCCCTGTACCGCTTCCGCGCGCAGCAATTGTTATTGAAGGTTTTGTAACTCTTGCAGTATCGGTAAACCCATATAACCCTTTATTCTTAACTGCATTAGCATAAATAGGAACTTGATATTCACTGTTCATTTCCGAGGAAAAGTTATCTTTTGGCGCGTCTCCTCCCGCGAACATTTCCTCGCAAACCTCATATATTTTTTTTGTTTCCCATACTCCATTAACAAATACATTTTGCAAATAACTCTCAAAAAGTTCACGGGCATTTTTAAGGTTTTGTTCGGCGTTGGCTTTTGCTTTGGCTATGGCATCAAAGGCTTCATCTAAAATGGCTACTATGCGTAGTTGTTCAGCAAGCGTGGGCAGAGGCATTTCAATATTCTTCAAGATAGCGACTGAAGCGACGTTCTGAATAGCGGCACCCTGCGAATATTCCTTTAAACTATCTTGAAAACTCTGGCTTTGCATCCACAATTGCAAAAAAACATTAGATATTTTTTTTGAGGGCGCAAGTTTTAACAATGCCTGATTGATTATTCCCCTCTTTATATTTTCTGGTACAATTGCAATTTTACCCATTGTACCTGAACAGCTCATTATTAAGTCACCCGGATTTAGTTCAAAGCGTGTCATTTCATTGAATTTCTTTTCATCAATGAAATACCTTACATCGTCAAACTGATTGTAAATAGCGTGTTGTTGTTCATAAACGGCGTAACCATCGGGTTTAAAAATATTCTTTTTTAAACTTCCACCAAATGGTCCCCGAACAAAGCCGCACACATCCCCTAATTTCCTTCTCTCCCAGTTTATCATATCATTTCCAAAATTGAGGTTAAAATATCTGCACTTTCCTCATCCAAAGCTTTCATTTCGGCTAAAATTTCCTGAGGCTGGCGCAAGGCAGTAGCTTCCTTTTTATTAGGGTTTTTGGCACTCAGGTCGAATGTCGCCGGGTCAATATTCTTCATATCTACCGACCAGGAGTTCTCACTTTCTTCTTTTGTTTTTTGCAGTTCCACAAAATCAGCCAGGTCCTTTTCACTCAAACTATTGGTTTTGCCCAGGTTACGATCCAAATTCAACTGGTAGAACCATACTTTTTGGGTAGCCATGCCTTTCTCAAAAAACAACACTACTGTTTTTACACCCGCACCGGTAAAGGTACCGCCCGGCAAATCAAGCACCGTGTGCAGGTTGCAGTTTTCCAGCAGCAGTTTGCGTAAACTGATGGACGCATTATCTGTATTGCTCAAAAAGGTGTTTTTAATCACGATGCCTGCTTTACCGCCTGCCTTTAATATTTTAACAAAATGCTGCAGGAACAGGCTGGCCGTTTCGCCTGTTTTTATCGGGAAGTTTTGCTGTACTTCGGCGCGTTCCTTGCCGCCAAATGGGGGGTTAGCCAGTACCACATCATAACGGTCTTTTTCCTGTATGTCGGCTAAATTTTCGGCGAGGGTATTGGTATG
>JANYAB010000190.1 GCA_025355225.1 Bacteroidota bacterium | reverse complement strand
AAATTAAAAGCCAGATTGAATAACTCCTGAGTAATTACTCCTTGAATACAAGGAGTATACTTAAATGAATCTTAACAAATGCCGGGTATTAATCACCGGCATTTGTTTATTTAGAAAGATGTTAAAACGCTATTGACGCCTCAAGACATACGCCATTAAACTTGGCACCGTTAAGGATATTGTATGGCGAATAATCCGAGTATTTCTGGCTAACATATTCCGCCTTCGCCATAATGTTTTTGGTTAAAAACCAGCCAACTGAGCCTGCCGTACGATTAATAGTGATATTAGACGTATTTCCCTGGAGCAGGGCGGTTAGTGTATTGTAACGGAAAGCAATCCAGAAGTTTTGTTTATCCTCCGGGAACCTGTAAATAACATCAGCAGCATATTGAGTTGCCTGGCGGTTCGTTTTTTCTGTAACTGTTCTTCCATGTGCGCTTTCTGCCGTGCCAAAAAACTCTAATCCTTTATATTTTAAAAACAAGTTGCCCATATAACTGTGAACTTCCTCTGAAAATCCCGGATTTAACCTTCCCGACCATGGATAATAATCATTCTGAACTGCAATAACATTTGAGGCCGATGTGACCTGGGAAATTGCCTGGCTTTCCAGCACGTTAAAATAATGAGAGCCCGTGCGGTCACCGAAATACAGGGTATTGTCCTGGGCACTACTCACCGTATAAAAGGACCCTGATATCCTGATCCTGAAATCCTTATCAATCTGCTTATCGAAACCAATTTTCCCAAGGAATGCGGGATCATATCTGTTGGGTTTATGTGTAGCCGAGTCAATTACATTATATGCGGTAGAGATCGTAGATCCTTGCAAGACAGTAGTAGTACTGGCGTTAACAGTTGCATCCAACTCCCCATCGGTAATACCGCCCATCATAAAGAAACCTGAAGGACTATGATAATAAAACTCAGCCCCAAGTTCCGTAGCAAATTCGTCCATAATATAGTTCTCTATAAATGGATTAAATATGGTATTACCCCCATCTGTTCTCCTGAAGTGCTGGTCGCCGTAGTCAACATCGTTCTGACCAATATTTATTGTTACATATTTCATTATGTTGTCAATAGCATCGCTATGAAAAAAAGGCAATTTATCAAATTGAATATACCCTCCTTTTACCCAGGTATTCAAATGGTGCCTTGATGCCAGGTATGATGTCAGGTTCATACGCACACCGTCTGCCAATTGTATATCAAACATCATGTTTGCCGCCGGCAGCTGAAAGCCGTGTACAATTGGTAAAAGGGTATTTATACTCGATGTAAATCCCGGCGGCGTTAGCGGTTTTGCGGTATTTTGTTCTCCTATTGCCTGGAAAGTTAATTCGAAATTGCCACCCACTTTTACCTTTAACCCTTTAAAAGGGACGCTGTCTTTTTTAGTGGTTTCAAAAACGTTTAAACCCTGTTGGTTGTTCGGGCGGTAAAACTGTATGCTATTCTCTTGCGCCATAACGGTAAACCCGGTGCATAAAAAAGCTACCGTTATTAATTTTCTGAATAAGTAAATAATTTTGTTCATAGTTTGTTGTTTTAAAGATTAGTGATTGGGTTGGTTATTGATCTGTCTATCAATTGAACGGTGAAAAAGTCGCTTTAAAGTTTATTGTAATAATGTCCCCGGTTTTCAGCATTCCAAGAAGGGCCGTTGGCGGATCAAGGCCATAATCAGTCATCTTTACCTGCTGTACCCCGTCGACTACTATTTTTTTATCTTCACTCAAGGCGATTTTTATAGGCATTGTTACTGGTTTGGTTATTCCGGCGATAGTGAGGTGGCCTTTTGCTGCCGTTGAATATGAATTTGTACCGTAGGGGATATTGGCAATCGGTTCGGTAAGTACAAAAGTTATTTCCGGAAATTTATCTGCTTTTAGCGTTTTATAGGTTTTACTATTCATAGTTGAACCATCTCCTTTAATAGAAATTACCTCGACTATTATTTTTAGCGCCTGCAGCGATAAACTTTTATCAGCGCCATGTTTTACCTCGCTCTTTCCTGAAATCTTTTCGACCTTTTCATGCCAGCTGTGAAGATTTGAGGTGCCATCAATGGTGGTAAGTTGATTTGAAAGCGCGTAATTATCCTGTGCCATCAGGCTATTTGTTGTAGTAAATAAAA
>JANYAB010000187.1 GCA_025355225.1 Bacteroidota bacterium | reverse complement strand
CTCAGCAATAAAGCCGCTTTGCTCGGCGCCTAACAGGTTACCACTTCCACGGATATCCAGGTCGCGCATGGCCACATTAAAGCCGCTGCCCAGGTCAGAGAACTCCTCTATGGCGCTAAGGCGTTTCCGTGCCTCAGGAGTGAGCGTCGATAGCGGTGGGCTCAGCAGGTAACAGTAGGCTTTTTTATTGCTTCTGCCTACGCGTCCCCGCATCTGGTGCAGGTCGCTCAGGCCAAACATGTGCGCATGGTTGATGATGATCGTATTGGCGTTGGGTATATCCAAACCGGCCTCAATAATGGTTGTGGCTACTAATACATCATATTCACCATTCACAAATTTCAGCATAACATCTTCCAGCGCATCTCCCTCTAATTGCCCGTGCGCTATGCCTACCCGTGCCTTTGGCACCAGCTTATGGATCATGCCCCCTAATTGCGGCAAATCTGCTACCCGGTTATGAATAAAAAATATTTGTCCGCTTCTGTCTATTTCATGCTCGATCGCCTCTTTTATCAGGGTATCATTAAACACGTGCAGTTCGGTAACCACCGGCTGGCGGTTTGGTGGTGGGGTAGATATAATAGAAAGGTCCCGTGCACCCATTAAAGAAAAATGCAGCGTACGTGGTATTGGTGTCGCGGTAAGCGTGAGCGTGTCCACATCGGCCCGCATTTGTTTCAGTTTTTCCTTGGTCGATACACCGAATTTTTGCTCTTCATCAATGATCATCAGGCCGAGGTCTTTAAACTTCACATCTTTACTCACCAGGCGGTGCGTGCCGATAATGATATCTACTTTGCCTTCCTTTAACTTTTCAAGCGTATCCTTTATCTGCTTGCTCGATTTGAACCGGTTTACATAATCTATATTGCAGGGAAAGCCCTTCAGGCGTTCGGAAAACGTTTTATAATGCTGGGCTGCCAAAATGGTGGTTGGCACTAAAATGGCCACCTGCTTACTGTCGGCAACAGCCTTAAATGCCGCCCGGATGGCTACTTCGGTTTTACCAAAACCAACGTCACCGCAAATGAGCCTGTCCATAGGATGCGGCGATTCCATGTCCTTTTTAAAGTCGGCGGTGGCTTTTTCCTGATCGGGCGTGTCCTCATAAATAAAGGAAGCCTCAAGCTCGGTTTGTAAATAACTATCGGGTGTGAATGCATTACCCTGCTTTGATTTACGCAGTGCGTAAAGCTTGATCAGGTCCCTGGCGATATCTTTAACTTTTTTTTTTGTGGTTTTTTTTAAGCGCTCCCAGGTATCGGTTCCCAATTTATTCATTCTGGGAATGGTACCTTCCTTGCCGCTGTATTTAGAAATGCGGTTAAGCGAGTTGATATTCACATACAGCAGGTCGTTATCGGCATACACCAGCCGGATCATTTCCTGCATTTTATCGTTTACTTCCACCTTTTCCAGGCCGGCATACTTTCCTATGCCGTGGTCGATATGCGTCACATAATCGCCCGGCTTTAGTTCGCGCAGCTCTTTAAGGGTAATGGCCTGGGTACGATGGTACCCTTTTTTTAATTTGTATTTATAATAACGGTCGAATATCTGGTGATCGGTGTAGCAGGCTATTTTTTGTTCGCGGTCCACAAATCCTTCCCTTATAGATATGCTTATAGGGGTGAATTTCACCGTTTTATCCAGATCCTCTAAAATTGCATAGAGACGCTCCACTTGCCGGGCCGAATCGGTGAGGATATAATTTTCAATTTTTTCGGCGTCATTATTTTTAAAGTTGTGAATGAGCAGGCTGAAATCCTTGTTGAAGGAGGGTTGGGGTCGCATATCAAAATCTACTGACTGGCTGCCATGATAAAAAAATTGTTTGCCAAACTCAACTATGGGGAAATCATGCAGTTGGTCGGCTATCAGTTTTTCGTCGGTAAAGCCAAACTTGGGATCTATCCAATCCTGGTTTTTGTTCTTTTCATCAGCCGACAGTGCATTCCACAAATTAACAGCTTTTTTAAATCCGTCTTTTATAATATCAAGGGTGAACTGAACATCTTTTATCCATATTTGCGAACCTGCATCCACATACTCCAGTAGCGAAATGTTGCTTTCAGTTAAGAATTTGGATTGAACGTTGGGTACAATTGTGATCGTTTTGACCTGCTCGACAGATAACTGGCTTTCGATTTCAAATGTACGCATGGACTCAATAAAATCGCCAAAAAACTCCACCCGGTAAGGCAGGTCATGCGAAAAGGAAAATATATCAACTATGCCTCCGCGTATAGAGAATTGCCCCGGTTCATAAACAAAATCGACCCGGTCAAAATCATACTCTATTAAAAACTCATTTATAAAGTCGATGCTAAGTTTATTGCCGACTGCAATTTCCAGCGTGTTTTTTTCGAGGGAAGCACGGTCTATTACTTTTTCTGCGAGTGCTTCGGGGTAGGTAACTATCAACTGTCCAAATTCCGAGGCGTGATTAAGCTCGTTCAATACTTCTGCACGGGCAAGCACGTTGCTGCTGTCGGGCTGCGTAAATTCAAATGCCTTGCGATAAGAGGAAGGGAATAATAAAATCTCTTTTCCGGTCATGTTTTCGAGGTCGGCCTGGAAATAAGCGGCCTCTTCCCTGTCGGGCAGCACAAATATCGTATGCTTGTGCTGCAAAAAATACAAAGCTACCGCCACAGCCGAATCACCTGACCCAACCAACCCTCGCAACTGTATCCTGGGGTTTTTACCAACGTTTAGCACCTGCGCCAACGTTTTTACCCGTTCATCAGCTTTATATCTCTCTAAAATATCACGGATGTTCAAACTGTCGCAAATATAGCAAAAAGGTATTTTTTAAATGCATGGACAACCATTGTTGTTAAAAACAAGTAGCTACTAAAAACAAAGTGCGCTTAAAATTACTTTTTAAGGATATTACCGAATATTTTTAATAACACTTATATTTAATCAACCATTTGCAATTACCCAAAACTAGCTTGTAAAGCTTATAACAGACCTTTTTAGTTGATACAATAAACCTTTAAAACAAAATAACATGAAAAACGCGTTCGTTCCCGGATTGATTATTGGCATATTAAGTGGTGTATGGTTGTTTATTATGCGCAAAATGGGGCTTAATTTTACCGGTACCGAAGTCAACGGTATCGAATTTATTTCAGTACTTATCCCGATAATCGGATTGTATATAGGTGTAAAAAGGTATAGGGATACTGAACTCAACGGAAAAATGAATTTCCTTGAAGGATTGGTTCACAGTTTCAAGATTTTGATAGCGGGCGGGATAATAGTGGTGTTTTTGGGAATCGTGTACATCAATTATATCGAGGCCAATAAAACCAACTGGGGCGACTTTTCAGCCCGCATATTTGCTGCGTTGCTGATCGGTGTTTTATCGGCACTAACGGTAACTTTGTTATTGTTGAGCAAGACAAACAAAAGTTGATTAAACAATTTTTTTTTAAATACTTTGAACTGGTATTTTGGGTGTCGGCCATGGTTTCGTTAGCAATAACCAATCCGGCCGGGCCTGTACATTATTCTTTGTGTCCACTTAAAGCAATGGGCATCAACTGGTGTCCCGGCTGCGGTTTAGGGCATTCTATCTCGTGGTTATTCCATGGCAATATTGGTAATTCGCTGCATGCGCATTGGCTGGGTATTCCGGCTACCGGCATTATTCTTTATCGTATCTATATTTTGATAACGCAAAGGCTCACAGACAATAAAAGCTTTTCTGCCCGTTGATCTGCACATAGTTTTACCGTTAAAACCCTGCAACTCACCGATTAGTTTAGATTGCCTGCCTATTTTGTTTAGGCGGGTATTTAATACTACCTTAGTTTTATATCATAATTTTAATAAACCTTAATTTGTAAAGTCATGGATATGTATCAAAATCCTTACATGGGTTTGCCGGGGATCACACCCGAAGAGTTGGGCTTTTTGCAACAAGCTACTGCTGAATTGAGTGAAAATCAGCAGAAATATTTTTATATGTCATACACCACCAAACGAAAAGACCCACAGGATGTGCTTATTTTCTGTATAATCGGGGTTTTCTTAGTACCCGGTTTACAGCGGTTCATACTTGGACAAGTTGGAATGGGTGTTTTGTATTTGTTCACTGTAGGGCTATGTTTTGTGGGCTCGATTGTTGATTTGGTTAATCACAGATCATTGGCAATGGAATTCAATAGAAAAATGGCTTACGAAAGTTTCCAACTTGCCAAAATGGGTAACTAATATTTCTTGGTGGAAAGCGTTATATTTACATATTTATAATAAATAATGCAGTTTCCACCTTCACCGGCCTGGTCATTTTGTATCAAACACTACCTGTTTTTGAAATGTAAACATGCAGGGCCGTTACGCTTATTTTCTGATGGAAATACAGGGATGGTTTTTACACTTCGTGGGCGGCTGAAAATCCGACAGGATAATAGCCAGGATATAGAGATTTTGCCCAAGGTTTTTGTTTACGGCCAGGTGGACCGATATCATGATATTTTCAGCAGCGATGAAACAGAAATGCTGATCATTGTTTTTCAGCCTTATGGCTGTTTTAGTTTATCCGGCATACCTGGAGCCGAATTGAAGGCCAGTATTTTTGACGCATATTCGGTATTTGGCCGTCAGATTTGTTCGTTGACAGATGCTTTAGGATCAGAAACGTCATACGTAAAATCGATTTCCATTATAGAAAGTTACCTTGCGGGCATGCTTAGAAATACTAAATCACCCACTCGCCTGCTTAGCCCTATTGTCAAGATTATCGTGCAGGCGAAGGGGCAATTGGTGGCAAGCGAACTTACTAAGTTAACGGGATACTCAGAACGTCAACTTGAGCGGTTTTTTCATCAGGAGATTGGCGTATCACCGGTTAAGTATTTACAAATCGTTAGATTACATCATTTTCTATCGCTTATACGTTCGGTGAATAAAACGACATCTTTTACTACTGCTGCTTTAGAGTCGGGCTATTATGACCAGTCCCATCTCATCCATAATTTTAAGCAGATCACTGGATTAACCCCCAGTCAATATCGGGCAACCGCGGGTACACTTGCCGTAAACCTGGTAATAGTTAACTAATATTGCGGTCGCTGTCTTTATTCAGTTTTGTCGGAAATGTACAATTCAGACGTTTTGTTTGGGAATACCTTTGAAGAAAAAAATGAAAAAATGAAAAATCTGAAAATTGCTACAGCACAATTCGAGACCAGGAACGGTGATAAATCCTACAATATTTCGGTAATAGATCAGCTTGCAGCAAAAGCGGCTGCGAAAGGAGCCGATGTGATCAGCTTTCACGAATGCTCTGTCACGGGCTACAGCTTTGCCCGGAATTTGCAGAAACAGCAAATGCTTGATATAGCCGAGTTTGTTCCAGACGGACCAAGCACCCAAAAGCTGATAGACATCGCCCGCAAACATAATATTGTAATACTTGCGGGCCTTTTTGAAAAAGATGCGGATGATAATATTTATAAGCCGCAGATTTGTGTTGATAAAAATGGACTGGTAGCTAAATTCCGTAAACTGCACCCTTTCATTAACCCATACGTCACACCAGGCGACCAATATGTTATTTTCGATCTTTACGGATGGAAATGCAGCATACTTATCTGCTATGATAATAATATTATTGAAAACGTACGGGCAGTAAAATTGCTGGGTGCCGACATTATTTTTATGCCGCATGTTACCATGTGCACCCCATCTACCCGCCCCGGGGCGGGCTTTGTTGACCCTGTACTATGGAAAAACCGGGAAACCGACCCTACTACGCTGCGTCAGGAGTTTGACGGACTTAAAGGCCGTGCATGGCTGATGAAATGGTTACCGGCAAGGGCGTATGATAATGCCATCTATGCTGTTTTCTCCAATTCCATTGGTATGGATGATGACCAGCTGAAGAACGGCTGCTCCATGATCATTGATCCCTTTGGTGATATTATTGCTGAATGCCGCAGCTTTGATAACGAAATAGCCATGGCCTTGATCATACCGGAAAAGCTGACCGATGCGGGAGGATACCGCTATATTAAAGCACGACGGCCAGAACTATATGGAGAAATCCTGTCACAGCCTCATCAATCTGAACAGAAAGTTGTTTGGATGAAAAAAGATTAAACACGAACTTTCACGAATGTGGGGTACGAATTTCTCGAATTGGATTAGTGAGATTTGAAAATAATTCGTGTAATTCGTGTATCATGAAAAATATAATTGCGTGTATCCTTGTCTTATCGCTTTTATCTGTAGCAAAGGCACAAGAAAATGATGGCTATGTGAAGCCGACCGATACTGCCGTTTTGCAAAAGATCGCTCAATGGCAGGATCTAAAATTTGGATTGTTTATGCACTGGGGCCCTTATAGCGAATGGGGTGTTGTTGAAAGTTGGAGCATTTGCCCTGAAGATGAAGGCTGGACACAGCGCAAAGGCCCATACAGCGCTAATTACAATGCTTATGTAAAAGCTTATGAAAACTTGCAGACCACCTTTAACCCCACACACTTCAATCCTGAAAAATGGGTAAAGGCAGCTAAAGATGCGGGAATGAAGTACGTTGTTTTTACAACCAAGCATCACGACGGCTTTTGCATGTTTGATACTAAACAAACTGATTATAAAGTTACGGACACAAAAACGCCCTTCTCCGTTAATCCAAAAAGCAACGTAGCTTCCGAGATATTTACCGCTTTCCGCAAAGAAAATTTTATGATCGGTGCTTACTTTTCAAAACCCGACTGGCATAGTCCGTATTACTGGTGGCCCTATTTCCCGCCTAAAGACCGGAATGTGAATTACGACCCGGCAAAGTATCCTGAACGATGGCAGCAGTTTAAAGACTACACCTATAACCAGATACAGGAGTTGATGACGGGCTACGGAAAAATTGATATTCTGTGGTTGGATGGCGGATGGGTAAGGCCGCTGAACAAGTCGGATTCAATTGTTGCCAGGCAAATGGGAAGCAAGTATAACCAGGATATTGACATGCCGAAAATTGCGCTGATGGCCAGAGCCAAACAGCCCGGCCTGATTGTGGTCGACCGTGCTGTTGCAGGACCGTACGAGAACTATACGACGCCCGAACAGGAAGTGCCCTCCGCACCGCTCAGTCATCCCTGGGAAACCTGCATGACAATGGGTAATTCCTGGAGTTATGTGCCAGGCGATCATTATAAGTCTTCATTGCAGATCGTTCAACTTTTGGTCAAAATAGTTTCGCGCGGGGGCAATTTATTGATGAACATTGGCCCGGGCCCTGATGGTGACTGGGACCCGGAGGCTTATAAGCGATTGACAGACATAGGCAAATGGATAAAGATAAATGGCGACGGCATTTATTCATCTAAATCAGTTGCGCCTTACTCGTCGGGTAATATATTCTTTACGCAATCTGCAGGAGGCGACAACGAATATGCCTTTTTATTATCTAACGAAAACGAAGTTGTTTTGCCGCAGATGGTCAGTATTAAAACTGGGAATTCAAGGAAGGTAAAGAAGGTCACGCTGCTGGGCACCGGTCAAAAACTTAAGTGGACGCAGCAAGGCGGTGATATTTCTGTAAATGTTCCCAAAGCGATTCAAAAAGGTAGCGGATTGCTGTATGCGGCTGTGTTTAAAATGACTTATTAAAAAAACTATTTACCGACGGATTAATTTAATTTACCTTTTTATTGGTCGATAAATAAAA
>JANYAB010000157.1 GCA_025355225.1 Bacteroidota bacterium | reverse complement strand
AATACCAGGTCTTTATCTGTTAATTTGGAAACATAAAAGGGAAATTCCCGCGTTTTTCCGCCTTCCAAAATTTCTTTTACACGAATATTATTTCCATCCAACCGGAATGTGCCATGTGATAACACCCGACCGCCCCACCAGATCATCATGCTGTCGTTTTGTGAAAATTTGATATATGGAGCTTCTATTTCAAGTTCGGTAGATGACACACTGTCGGGCGGATTACTGTTCGGGTTCTCTACTTTTAAATATTTCCACTTGCCTAATAATGCCCCGCGCTTGATTGGTGCCGGACGACAGGAAGAAAACAGCAGAAATCCTACCGCAATTATTAAGAAGTTAGTTCTTATCATACAAAGTTCAACGCAATGGGCTAAATCTAAGTATTATCTACGGATGTTCCTTCGCGAATTCATTCATCTTCCTTTCGGCGTTTTTTACCTCGTCCTTTTCGCTTATCGGCGAATCGGTTTTCAGCTCTTCACTTTTGTGTTTGCCTGGGTTTTGAGTAACCGGCTTTTTATTAACTTTTTTGATCTTATCTTTTTCCGTTATAGTTTTCATGATTTTCCGGGTTTAATGGCAAGCTGATAGTTACTGTTAGTTTAACTATTCAGATGAAAATATGTTTCCGATAAAATTTGCTAAAAAAATTTAATTAAAAAACCATGTCATTTCGATGAGCCCACAAGGGTAAGAGCCGGGCGCGAAGAGAAATCTATACAAGAGCACAGTTGACCGTGCATGTAGTAAAAGATTTCTCACCTGCTCCCCCAGCGCCACCTCTGCGCAGGTTCGAAATGACATGGTTTTTTATTTGTTTTTCAATCGCTAACCACTTTAACAGTTAAACTGGTAGTGCTTTATTGTAGTTGCGCCGATTTTTGGGATGCATTTTTTATTGTCACTTATTGCTTTTACCTGGCAAGGCGATAGCAGGCTTTTCTACCTCCACCAATTCTTTTTCGCTCACTTCTTCCTCAGTTGCCGAAGCATAGTTCAGTTTCCTGAAACGCCAGATGGCAAATGCAGGCTCCTGCATGCGGTTTATCAACTTAAAGAATTTGGGGAAGTTATGTATCTCATCCAGCAGTATGCCGGGTACAATGCCATTATTGTCTAATATTTCGCGTATGGTGTATTCCTTGTCTTTGACTACCCAAATTTCAAAATCCCGCCTTATTTCTTCCGATTTTTCCGGATCGATACGGGCATCAATGCAGATCACTTTATCACCGGGTTTCATATCTTTAGATTTTTGACCATAGTCGATAGTCGATAGTCCATGGTTCGTAGTCCATGGTTCATAATCTATGGTCTATTGACTATCGACCATGGACTATTTAATGCCCTTCAAACTATCCTCCTTCGCCTTTTTGGCTTTGTCCTTAAAAAATCCTTTCAGCAAAAAGTTATGCTGTGCTGCTTCCAGATCGTCATTTAATTTGACGGAGCTTTGCTGAAGATTATTCAGGGTGCTTCGCATTTGCTCTGCGCCCTTCGGGTCATTTAACAACACGCCTATAGCGTTGTCCGTACTGTTAAGCTTTTTGCTCGTATTTTCCAGGTTATTGGTAAAGTTATTGGCACTCGTCACTGCCTTTTGCAGTTGAGTAACCGAGGCCTTTATTTTGTTAAACGTTGCGGTATCGGTTAGCAGCTTATCCGCAAAGCCGCCTTTTGTATTCAGTTTATTGCTAAAGTTATTGAGCTGATTTGCCATAAGTGCGGCACTTTGTGTGGTAACCTGCAGATTGTGCATGGCGCTGCGTAACTGCATGGCCATTGTGCTATCGGCCAATAAGGCGCCTACGGTCCCTTTTCCTTGCAATATCCTGTGACTTAATTCTTTAAAATCCTTAGTTATTGATAACAGGTTTTGATTGTTTGCCTGCAGGGTCTTTAGCATGTCATCGGTTGATAACAGTTTTTCAGCTTGTAATACATCTCCGTCCTGTACAATTGGGGCTTGCGGGCTGCCGCCATCTATTACAATGATCTTGTTGCCGATAAGGCCATCCGAACCGATGTGAACGCCTGCGTTGCGGTGTATATATTGCAGGGCATCATTAACAATACTCATTTTTACCGACACCTGTGAGGGGCCTGTGAAATTTATACTGCTTATGGTGCCAACCTTTACCCCGGAGAACCATACATTGTTTCCCTTTTTCAATCCGGCAACATCATCAAATACGGCACTGATGTGAATAGCTTTTGAGAATGTTTTATCTGCGCTGCCAAGCGTAAGCACTCCCAGGATAAATACGACCAGTCCCAGGGTTAAAAATATTCCCACTATTATTGCCTTTCTATTTTCTACTGGATCCATGTTTTATGGTATTATTAGCTATTGTATAAAGTTATATTCAAAAAATGGTTTTACACGCTCATCTTCGGTATTAAAAACCTCTTCAAAAGTGCCAACCCGCTGAAATTGGCCATCCAGCAGCATTGCTATGCGGTCGCCTGTGCTTTTTGCACAGGTAAGGTCGTGCGTGATTATAATAGATGAGGTATTGTACCGTTGCTGTACCTCGTTGATCAGGTCATTGATTTCAATACAGGTAATGGGGTCCAGTCCGGCAGTAGGCTCATCATACAACATAATTTCGGGATTAAGGATAAGTGTCCTCGCTATGCCTATACGTTTCCGCTGTCCTCCGGAAAGCTCAGATGGCATCTGGTTAATGGTTTGTGAAAGACTTACGGCATCCAAAACAGTTTCAACCGCGGTATTTATTTCCTTGCGGGTAATATGCCTGCGGTTGCGTACCAGCGGGAACTCAAGGTTTTTACGTACAGTCATACTGTCGTATAATGCGCTGGCTTGAAAAGAGAATCCAATCCTTATTCTCAATTCCTGCAATTCCTTATCGGATATTTTATTAACCTTTTTACCCAAAACTGTCACGTCCCCTTTGTCAGGCGTTAACAGGCCCGATATGATTTTTATTAAAACAGATTTCCCCGATCCCGACCGACCCAATACCACCAGGTTTTCCCCCTGGTAAAGATCAAGGTCTATGCCGCGCAGTACCTGGAAATCATCAAAAGCTTTTCGCAGCCCCCTGATGCTTATGACCGAATTTTTATAATCTATATCTGCTTTTACCTTTTCCATGTTTTGCTATTAGCGAAACCAGCCAACAATTTGTACAATAAGTATCTCCTCAACAAAAACCAGGAACATGGCTGTTACCACAGCGCCATTTGCCGCCTTGCCAACGCCCTCGGTCCCTTTGGTAGAATAATAGCCCTGGTAACAGCCCACAATGCCAATTGTAAAACCAAACACAACGGATTTAATTATGGCAGCTGTAAAATCAAGAAATGAGATCGGTTCAAAAACCTGTTCCATAAAAGTGATATAGCTGGTCCCTTCATTGGTGGCTACATTTAAATAACCGCCTAATAAAGCTATAAAAGCGGTGTAAGTAGCCAAAATGGGGATGGTGAGGGTAGTAGCCAGCACACGGGTGCATACAAGATATTTAAAAGGCTTTGTCCCCGATACTTCCATAGCATCGATCTGTTCGGTTACGCGCATCGAACCAAGTTCGGCTCCAATACTCGATCCTACTTTACCGGCGGCTATCAGCGCAGTAACCAACGGCGCCAGGGCCCGCAAAATAGCGATGGAAACTAATGACGGAAGCCATGACGTAGCACCAAAAGAGGACAACGAAGGTCTTGATTGTTTGGTGAAGATCACACCCACAATAAACCCGGTTAATGATATTAAAGTGAATGAACGCACCCCCACTTCAAAACATTGCCTCACCGTTTCCTTTAATTCAAATGGCGGTAAAAAGGCTTCTTTAAAAAAACGAAGTATAAACTGATTAACCCTGTATAAACTTACAAAAAAATCCGCCAGCCGCCTTTTCAAAGTGCGACGTCCTTTGCCGGCGGGTGCAGGTGAATTAGTTACTGTATCCATGAATGGCGATAAAGGTATTATTTATGAAGATATTAATCACACTATCTATACAAAATACTTAAGCAGCTTGTTTAAAAATGATGTTTCGTAAACAAAGAGAGCTGGATTTTAATAGTTGGGCAATCTTATTAAATGTTCCCGGGCTCATCAGCTTTGTGGAGTTAAAAACATTGATGAGGCAGCTAAATCATGACAACAACGGGTGTTCCGTAATAATTTATCTATATTTATGTTAAATTTGTATCACATCAGAATCAACCAATTTACCAAATATATTTTTATCAGGATATGACAAGTAGCGTGATGCGGGAAATAACCCCTCTAACCCCAAGTGATTGTTTTACCATTTTTTCGAGAGTTAAACAAAAATTTGACTTTCCGCTGCATTATCACGAAGAATATGAGCTTAACCTGATTTTGAATGCAAAGGGGGCAAAAAGGGTAGTGGGCGGCCATATGGAAGTGATTGATGAACTTGAATTGGCCCTGGTTGGACCAAACCTTTATCATGCATGGTTCACACATCAGTGCCAGAGCGAAGCAATAACAGAGGTAACCATCCAATTTCACAAAGATCTTTTTGATGAGCGGTTTTTAAAAAGAAATCAGCTCAGTTTCTTGAAAAGCATGCTCGAACACTCCCAAAGAGGGATATTGTTTTCGCCGGAAACTGTGCAGGCGCTTAAAGGAAGAATATTATCGCTGGATAAAAAAACCGGGTTCGATTCGGTATTGGAGTTGCTTTCCATTTTGCACGACCTTTCTATATCGCGTAACATGCGAACGCTTTCCGATGCGAGTTTTACTAATGAAAAATTCTTCTACAATAGCAGGCGTATTGAAAAGGTGTTCGAATATATGAACAACAATTATAATAAACAGGTGTCATTGGCCGAAGT
The DNA here is from genome assembly GCA_025355225.1 of Bacteroidota bacterium. Lineage (GTDB taxonomy): Bacteria > Bacteroidota > Bacteroidia > Sphingobacteriales > Sphingobacteriaceae > Mucilaginibacter. Next base: position 2,020 of record JANYAB010000157.1, on the reverse strand, counting down.
ATCAAGGATCGCCAATATGCCTGAAGCCTCTTTCAGTCGCTTCATCAAGAAACGTACTGGTAAAACGTTCATTGATAGTCTTAACGAAATAAGATTAGGTCATGCTTCGAGACTACTCATCGATACCACCAACACGGTAGCCGAAATCGCTTATAAGTGCGGTTTCAATAACATCTCAAATTTCAACAGGATATTTAAACGCAAAAAGTTTTGTATACCTAAAGAGTTTAGGGAAACTTATACGGGAAACCGGGTTTTTATTTGACGTCGGCGATTGGTTTTTTGAGACTGACTAATAACCAGTCTTTGATCTCCAATATCAAATTACCAATAACAAATCTCAAATCACTAATCACAGACAACGAAACGGTAAAAAAGTATTATAGCCTTGTTACATATTACATCTATTTTAGCTTGCGCCATAATAGCCACGTTTGTTGATTTTTAATTTTCAAATCGGCACATCTTCAAATTTTCAAATTATATAAGATTATATAAATGAGATTATCTGTAATAGATATTACCATCATCTTGTTATACCTGTCGAGTACTATATTCATAGGATTATGGTACCGGAAAAAGGCACGCCAGAACAAGGAAAGCTATATGCTTGGCGGGCGCTCGTTACCCTGGTACAAACTGGGTTTAAGCGATGCTTCTGATATGTTCGATATCAGTGGCACCATGTGGATGGTAAGCCTGTGCTTTGTTTACGGCATGAAAAGCATTTGGATACCCTGGCTTTGGCCGGTATTTAACCAGGTGTTTTTAATGATGTACCTGTCAAGGTGGCTGCGCCGTTCAAACGCCTCAACAGGGGCCGAATGGCTGGCGAGCAGGTTTGGCAAAACCGGGCCGGGCGTGGGCAGTTCGCATATAATTGTTATTGCCTTCGCTTTGTTAAGCTGCCTGGGTTTTATGGCCTATGGTTTTATCGGTCTTGGCAAGTTTATCGAAATATTTGTGCCCTGGGACCTGATAAAGGGGTATATCCCTTTTAATGTGGCGCCCCAGTATGTTCCGCATGTATACGGCGTAATTTTCACCCTTTTTGCTATGTTTTATTCCATTTTGGGTGGAATGCACAGCATTGTGGTGGGCGATATCATAAAATACAGTATCATGACGGTGGCCTGCGTTTGGATAGGGGTAATTGCGGCCATGCGACTGGATAGCCAGCACCTGAATGTTCCCGGTGGATGGTACAGTCCGTTTTTTGGTACGCACCTCGGCTTAAGTTGGACCGGGATAATTAACGAAGTAAACATCAAAATAAAAAGCGATGGCTATTCGCTCTTCGGGCTGTTTTTTATGATGATGACTTTTAAAGGTTTTTTTGCAGCCTTAGCAGGCCCTGCGCCAAATTATGATATGCAAAAAATACTATCAACACGCTCGCCCGAGGAGGCAAGTAAAATGAGTGGTTTTGTCAATATTATCCTGCTCCCCATCCGCTATACACTTATCATAAGCCTGACTGTTTTAGGGTTGCTGTACTATCATCAAATGAATTTAAAGGATGGCACAGGGGCTATTGATTTTGAACGGATATTACCTGCTGTTATTAATAACTTTTTGCCTGTAGGCTTAGTCGGTTTATTACTCGCGGGCTTGTTAGGAGCCTTCATGAGTACTTTCAGCGGTACCATGAACGCCGCACAGGCTTATATTGTTAATGATATTTATATCAAATATGTTAACCCTAACGCATCTACCAAAAAAATCATTACTATGAACTACATCGTAGGGGTGATAGTGGTTGCTGTGGGAGTAGTACTTGGATTTTTTGTTAAGGACATCAACAGTATGCTTCAATGGATAGTATCCGCATTATATGGGGGCTATATTGCATCAAATGTATTAAAATGGCATTGGTGGCGCTTCAATGCAAATGGCTTTTTCTGGGGGATGCTTACGGGTATCTTAACCGCATTGGTATTCTCCACCTATATCGACAATGATAAGCTGCTGTATTGGTTCCCTGTTCTTTTCCTGCTGTCATTTGCGGGTTCGGTTATTG